>URQG01000057.1 GCA_900549895.1 uncultured Lachnobacterium sp. | reverse complement strand
AGCGTCAGATGTGTATAAGAGACAGCCTCTAAAGCATAACTTTTGATTTTTCCTTACTGCGCTCAATCACTTTATTGAGTCTGCGAAGCGGAACCGCCACAACCAGTCCGATAAAAAGCGATATTAAAATATAGATTCCAAGTGCACGCAGATCCATCCAGTAATCGTTTTTATACAATCCTCCGACACATTCCCGGAGCGCATTCATGCAGTATGTAAACGGTAAAAACTTATAAATCATCTGATAGACTTCCGGAAGTACCTCAATCGGGAACGTTCCTCCTGCTCCCGCTACCTGGATAACCATCACGATGACAGCCACAGCCTCTCCGACATTTCCCATTGCAACGGTCAGTGAGTAGATCAGAAGCGTGAATACAAAGCTGCTCGCAGCCGATGCCAGCCAGAATAAAAACGGATGCGGGCACTGGATATCCACATAGAAAAGATCCCCCAGTACGGTGATCACAGTCTGTGCCTGTCCGATCAGAAAGAACGTAATGTATCTTCCGAAGAACGCCTGCCACGGGCGAACCTTAAGATTCTCGACCGGTGCAACTTTGACGTGAATTAAGGCAACGAGAATAAGCGCGCCTACCCATATCGCAAGCACCGTGTAAAACGGAGCCATCGCAGAACCGTATGTTTCAATCGGATAGACCGCCTTTGTCTCCATCGACACCGGTGAAGCCATAAAAGAAGCCATCAGTGTCGGATCGTTTTTCAGCAGATCCATCATCTCATTGTACTGCTCATCCCCCGAGAGTGCCCGCAGACTCTTACTGAGTTTGCGGATATCCGACTGCAGAGAAACAATGTAGTCTTTTGTTGCGGTAATATCATCCGTTCCGGAATCCAGTGTTGTCTGATAAGATTCCAGCGCCCGATCGATCGTTCCGAAACTGCTTTCGATATTGTTTAGCATCTTTCCGGTCTGGATTAATGCCTGCTCCATACGAAGCACGGATCTGCTCACATCCGGCTGTACCTGATACTGATAGGTATTGCGGATTTTCCTGATACTGTTCTTACAGTCTTTGATATCTGCCTTAATCGTTCTCTTAAGATGCTTTAAGGACTGTGCTGTCACGTTTGCATCCTTCTTAAATGCCTTCAGATCCGTATTCAGCTGCTTGAAACTTTTATCAACCGCCGATACATATTGATCCGTCTCACCAAAGATATCTTTGAGCACCGAGATTGTGGATTTGCTCATTGTCTTAGCCGTATCCACCTGATTTCTGATGGAATCGAAAGAATCTCCTACCGTCAATGTATCCATCTGATCCGACAGGAGTGTCAGATCCTGTTCCACCGAATCCAGGCTGATTCCAATCAGCGAAGAAACTGTATCCGCCGTCTGTGCACCGGAAAGCACACTCGATTGCATATTTGACACCGAATCCTGACTGCTGTCAAAAATCCCCTGTGTATTAATAAGAAGTGACTGTGCAGATTCTGCCAGATCCGATGCAGAAGCAGTAACCAGTGAAAATGTATTCAGAATATTCACATACGTCTGAAGACTGCTGTCCAACTCATCGAGCTGATCCGCGGTAGACACAACAATGTCGACTCCGTTCTCATCGTTTTCGGCAAGAATCTTACCGGACTCCGTCAACACCTCTGTCAATGTACTGATGACTTTCTGATTCACCTGCTCCTGTACAGCCGTCTTTGCTTTCCCCGTTATCTTGGTGGCAATCGCATTTTTCTTACTGTTTTCATAATAAGCGATCGTCGGATTTTTCGGATCTCCTCCGAGGAAACTGATAAAATCTGTCGTAAACGACTCCGGCACGATCAGTGCCGCATAATAGTCGCCGCTATTAACCCCTTCTAATGCCTCATCCTTCGACGCGGTAAATACCCATCCGATCGTCGTATTTTCCTTTAATCCGGCAATTACTTCATCTCCCACATTCAAAGAGAGACTTCCGATTTCCACACCTGAATCCTGCGAACAGACCGCGACTTTCATCTGCGACGTTGCCGAAGTGCCGTACGGATCCCAGTTTGACATAATATTGAACCATGCATACAACGCCGGTATGATCGAAAGCCCCATGATGATGACGATTGCCACCACATTCGAACGAAGCCTTTTGACATCGGAAAGAAAAACTCTAAATATTGTGATCATCCGTTTTTCCTCCTTCCGGGTGCAACAATTCCCTGGCGGAATTTGTCACCTTGTCCACTGTCGATTCAAGCTTGTCGACTTTTTCCTCAAACCGGTCAACCGATTCGTTAAATCGATCCATATCGATCAGGCTGCCAACCGGAGCATTCTTTCTGCCCTCTAATTTATTCATCTGCTTCTGCAGATTGTAGTCCATATATTCTACTGTAATCAGATAGATTGCCAGTGCAAAAAGGCTTACGATCCAAAGCACAAGAAAAATAATCTTTGAGCTATCCGTCACAAATAACAGAAATAAGAATACTGCCGGAATAATATAAATACACCTTAGACCGATCCTGATGCGCTTCTGATTTTTTTCGTGATTCTTTTGCTGAAAACGGACAACCATATGATAGAGGTTTTCCATCTTCTCCAATTTTTCCTTTTCTGTTTCCATATTACATCATCCTCGTGTCTTCCATACGCTTCTCAATAAAGTGATTTAATCCCATAAACGGAATGCGGATCCAAAGTCCGATGATCAGTGATGCCGCACAGAAGATCAGCAGCTTGAGCAGATCGATCACCAAATCCTGGTGATACATTCCTCCGATACATTCACGCATC
Source organism: uncultured Lachnobacterium sp. (assembly GCA_900549895.1). Classification (GTDB taxonomy): domain Bacteria; phylum Bacillota; class Clostridia; order Lachnospirales; family Lachnospiraceae; genus Roseburia. Next base: position 6,746 of record URQG01000057.1, on the reverse strand, counting down.
GCATTGATTGCATACGGAAACGGGAAGAAAATATAGACCGCCCTAAAAAACGACGGCAAAGCCTCAATCGGATATGTTCCGCCGGATCCCGCAATCTGAATGACCATAACGACGACCGCCACTGCCTTACCGATATCCCCAAATGAGATTGTGAGGGAATAGATCAGAAGCGAGAACGTAAGACTTGTCACTGCTGCCACCAGAAACATAGCTGCCGGATACTTACACTGCACTCCAAATATATACAGATCTCCGATCACAATGATCATCGCCTGAAGTTCCGATAAAAGCAGGAACAAAAGATATCTTCCGAAATAATACTCGTGCGGCCTGACATGCGCGAAATCATTTTTATCCACATGAACCTTTAAGATCGAAACAAGGATCGTCATTCCGACCCATATTGCCAGCACGGTGTAAAAAGGCGCTACCCCGGAACCGTAATTTGCGATTTCATAGACATAATGTTCCTCGACCTTAACCGGTTGTGAAAAGAAATCTGCATACATATCCGGATTGCCCGCAAGCAGATTCATGATAATATCAAGCTGTTCGCTGTTTGAAGCGGACTTGATCTGTTCCAACACATTTGAAATCTTATCATTTGCCTTCTGCAAAACACCCTGAAGCTGTGTCAGACTGCTATTTACCGTCCCAAGCGTTGTGTCCACACCATCAAAAATATCCTTCATTCCATCGAGTGTACCACTCAAATTATCAAGAATCTTCTCCGTAGAATCGAGCACCGATTCCATATTCGTAAGCAATTCTTCAACCTGTGGCGTAATCTGACTGGTAAACATGGAACTGATATTACCGATCGTTGTCGAATAATTTTCCAGCGTCTGCTGCATGGAATCGATTGCCTGCTTTGTATCCGAGGCATCCTGTTCCACATTTCCGGACTGCGCGACCGTATCTGCAAGCGCCTGAATCTTCTGCACCGTTGTGATCGTGTTACTTAAAGCATTTGTGTTTCCCTGCACCTTCTTCAGATAATTCTCCAGATTGGCAAGCTTTCCCGACAGATCCGTTGCATCTTTTTGAATTGTCTGCACATCTTTCGTCAAGGTATCAATCTGATCATCCAGCTTTGCTTCTGTGATATCGGAGGAAATAGAATCAATCGATTTCTTGATCTCTCCAATCGTCAATTCCACTTTTTGCGAGAATGTTGCAAACGAAGTCTCTGTTGTCGCAAGACTTGCCTTACCGTCTTCCATGCTCTCCTTTCCGGATGCGATCATATCCTGACTTGCGGCAAGATTCTCATTCGTCTCACCGGCCGCCTCCGTAAGCAGATCATTTCCTTTCATAAAAGATGTGATCATTTTATCATAATCGTTCAGATATCCCTGTACGGCTGTCAGCTTCTCTACAAAAACATCCACAGCATCTTCTTTACTCAGTTCTCCCTGCAGGCTGTTCGTTTCCGTAAATATCTTTTCTGTCACAACCTTGACAAATGACTGATTGATCGTTGACTGCAACGTGGATACTGCCGTATCCGTAATCTTTGTCGCTACGGCATTCTTCTTTTCATTTTCATAATAGGTAATCTTGGGATTTTCAATATTATCAGCCAAAGCATGATACATGCTATAAGAGAAATCGGAGCCGATCACGACTGCCGCGTAACAGTCTCCCGACTTCACGCGGTCCACGGCATTCTTCTTTGAATCGGTAAACACCCAGCCGATATTGTCTTTTTGTTTGAGTTGTTCGACGATCTCTGCTCCCATATTCGCCGGATTGCCATCCAGATCCATGCATCCCTCATCCAGATTGCTGACCGCAATACGAATATTGCCGGTACTAGCGTACGGATCCCAGTTCGCATAGATATTAAACCATGCGTAGAACGCCGGCAGAAGACATAAGCCCACGGCGATCACCAGCGCAAAAAAGTTATGGAGCAGACCTCGCAGGTCCGCAGCAAAGATTCGTCGTATGTTTTTCATCACTATTCTCCCTAATTATCCCCCAACAGTGCTTACGCTCATTATACCTTATTTCAATCATCCAACGCAAGAATCTGCATGACTTCCTGTGTGAGTTCTTCCCCGCGATCCTTAAGCAAAAGCAGGCGGTTGTACTTATAATAATCCTCGTTACCGCACTCGCTGACAAACTTTAAGCTATAATAGCCTGCGGACAATTCCGATAAGAAAATGACAAGTTCCTGTCCCTCGCCAAATACGCGGCTTAAGAAATCAAACGCGTTCGACAGATGTCTTCCGGTATCCGCGATCTGTGTCTGTCGTAAATTCTCCTGCTCATCAAAATACTGTTTTACCAATCCGAAATCCGAACGTGCATCTCCGCTTCCCGCCTCTGTCACAAGACGGACGCAGGCATCAAACGCTTTTTGCAGGTCATGTGCGGTACGGAGTTCCTCGCGTGATAAGAGGTTGGCTTTCTTCCTGTGTGCAGTCATTGTCTCGTGCGACTCACTCTGGCGCTCCAGCAATTCTTTGGCACTGCCTTTGCCTTCCTTTAAGTCAATACGCAGATAACCAAGCTGCGCAAGAAATTCTTTTTGCACATTTTCCCATCTTGCATAAGTAACAAACTCCTGGCTTAAAGCATCAAGAAGCAGTCCGATCAGGCTCAATTTCTCGTCAAACGGCGCATTCTGGATTGCAAGAACATCCTCCGGGAACTCTCCCTCAAGAAGCTCCGGGATGCGATAAATCTGATTATACTTTTGGTACAGTTCATAGTAGACCGCAAAGTCACGCGCAATCTCGGGATCCTGCAGATACTGCACAACAAAATCATAATTGATCGGCAATCCCTGCTGCTCGTATACCTTCATAACAACCGACAGATCCTCCCAGCCTCGTGCCGTCACGAAACGCTTGCCGTCCACATCCGATACGATCGAGTAGAAATTCTTTTTCTTGATCTCAAGATATGCAAGGATGGCACCATGGATCTGCGCATGATATGCATACTCTTTCCATGCCGCGAAATCTTCCTCGATGTAAATACGCTTCACACGGTCATACGTTACGATATCAAAATCACGCACCGACTTATTGTATTCCGGCGGATTGCCAGCTGTCACAATGATAAAGCCATCCGGCACACGGTGATTTCCGAATGTTTTATATTGAAGGAACTGTAACATGGTCGGGGCAAGTGTCTCCGACACGCAGTTGATCTCATCGAGAAACAGGATTCCTTCCTTGATACCGCTCTCCTCGATCCTGTCATAGATGGACGCGATGATCTCGCTCATCGTATATTCCGTTACCGAGACTTCCTCATCCCCATACTTCTTATTCGAAATAAAAGGCAGACCGATCGCACTCTGTCTTGTGTGATGTGTGATCGTGTAAGACACGAGATTGATACCACACTCACGCGCCGCCTGCTCCATGATTGCCGTCTTTCCGATTCCCGGCGGTCCGATTAATAAAAGCGGTCTCTGTCTCTCAACCGGAATCACATATTCCCCCGCATCGTCCTTTGCCAGATAGGCATGAACGGTGTTCACGATCTCCTGTTTTGCCTGTTTGATGTTCATTGTTGTACTCCTTATTCTATGTTACCTGCGTCTTACCTGTATATCGTAAGACACTGTTTTTTCCGTTATGTTTTTGGTTGTTCCTCTTGTTACACCTGCTGATTTTTCATGTCGGAGTCGCTTCGAGATACAGCTTCACCGCCCAGTCCGGTACCTTGCGTTCCTCCCGCTCCTCGTCTCCGTAGAAGACGAATACCGTCTCATAGTCCGTCGGCTTCTTGGGATACTCACCGAAACCGTCCGTAAAATACATCAGTCCTTTAAGCTGCTTTAACCCGCCACGCTTCCGCAGCGTTTCCACATAATCAAAGACCGGACGAAAATCTGTTCCGTATCCGCCCTCCACATGAAAACCGTCTGCATAGGCATTCATCTCATCCAGATTCGTAATACACACATCGCGCTGAATCTGATTATCACATTCGATAATACGAATATTGACCTTGTGGAAAAAAGATTCCTGTTGCTTTAATATTGCCCCTGTCTCATTGATAAACTGCTGCACAAGCTTGTCCTTGCACGATGCGGATGTATCGATCGCGATCACCAATTCCTCAACCTTCTTCGCCTCGCGGTACTCGTTCTCCTCAATGAGCGGCATATTTCCATACATCTGTAGTCCGTACATATAGAATCCGTAATCGAATGAATCCATATCCACCGAAACTTCCTCGCGCACGACCGCAAACTTCTTGAGATATTCCTTGTAACTTTTGCGCTCCCTGTTCTGCATCTGTAGCATCCATGCCAGCTTTCCGGCATCTTCCGCCGCATCCTTGGCATAGGTCTCCATATCGCTTTCGATGCGCTTCGCGTTCTCCTTCCACTCCTCTTCCTTCGGATCCATCGATCCCATCGGCGTGGTATCCTGCTGCTTCTCACCGGCCGGTTGCTGCTCGCTGTCCGACTCGTTGCTCTCGTTCTCCATCGGAGTCTTCGGGTTCTTGTCATCCTCATCCTCCGGTGGCTGCATCCGCTCCCAAAAACTGTGATCACACATTGCAAATTCCTGCCGGAGTGATTCTTCCAGATACGGATCGCGTTTTCTTAATATGAAATAGTGGTACAGCTTCTCCGCCGTCAGCACCTTCAGTTCCGCCGTCAGCTTCTCGTACCACTGCTGCCGAAAATCCGATGTCACACGCAGAATGCTCGGATACTCCATCGAATCCACAACCGACTCCACCGCGATATCACAGCACAGATCCCACAGTTCGCTGTCCTCATGCTCCTTCGCGGAGAACATATGCCGGAACAGACAATGCATCAGCATATGCATGTACGCACGGTTCAACCGTTCCGGTCGCTCAATGTAAGTATGCAACAGATAGGTCGGGTTGAACCGGATAAATGCCGCATCCGTACCGACGGTACGCGTTGAAAGATCCATCCTAAATCCAAGCGAACCCAAAGCCGGCCCCATAAAGCGCATTGACAGATATAACTCGGTTCGAACGCTGTTCAATATTTTATTTCCTGTTGTTTCTAACTCAATTCTTGTCTTCATCGTTTCCGCATATTCTTTCAATGATCTACCAGTCATCAAGCGTCATCTTCACGGCCTGCTGATGTGCCGCAAAATGCTGCCTCTGATACTCCATCAGTATCGCCGTAATCGCACTTAATTTCTTGTCCGCCGCTTCATACAGACCGTCCTCTAACGCATCCTTCGTGATCAGACACTCCTCGCACAGATAACGAATTTCTTCGTCGCACTCCTGCTCAATCAATTTCAGCAGTACAACGCGTGCATTCTGCTCCAGATACTGCGCATACTGTTCCTTCGCGGCATCTTCCAGCTCGATTGGATAACGAAGCCGGTTGAGCGCCACCACGATCGCAGCCTCGTAATCATCGCTGATCACATGCGAAAAAAGCTTGTCATACGCAAGCAGATCCACGCCTTTTCGCGTGACACACTCACGATACGGATAGCCACTGCCCTCTATCTTATGATGCAGCACGCGCGCCTCCACGTCCTCCACAAAATCATACACATATGCCGGGAATGTCAGCCGCAGCCCGATCGGTTCTACTGTAAAAGTAAGTTGGCGGTCATTGTCCGCAAGCAGTTCCTTCATAACCGAGAAACTGTCACGCTCCTGATGCAGTGTGATCTCGGACAGACTCTGACACTGCTTGATCACACCGTCATAATAGTCCTCCACGCCATCATGCAGGCTTATACTGCGCAGATTCTTGCAGTTATAGAACGCATAACGACCAAGCGTATCGATCGTTGCAGGAAGTTCCACACTGAAGAGGTCCTCCCTCCCCGAAAAAGCGCTTTTTCCGATGCTTCGCACCGGAAGATCTTCTATGATTGCCGGGACGGATAAGTGGCGTATCGTACCTTCGTACCCGGTGATTTCTATGTATTCCTGACCTTTACGGTCTTTTTTATGTTCATATAAATAGGACATCTGTATTCTATCTTGCTTTCCTCTTCATATTTTATAAGGTCAAATTTCATGGTAATCGATTGCTTCCAGCTCTCCAATGAAATATAACGACCCGAGTGCGATCGTCTTCTCGCCCTCCTTCGGAAGCGTAAGCACGTCCGCAACCCGCTCGATACTTCTCGCCGGAACCCCGTGATTTCTTATATCCTCTGCCAGACTTTCCGCCTGCAGCGCGCGGCTGCTCTCCGGCGTTACCGTCACAAAATCGATGGCGAGAGGAAGCAGTTCCTCGATCATCTTCTCATAATCCTTATCTGCCATCACGCCCATCACAAAATGAAACTTTTCATTTGGATAAAGCTGTCTTAAGCTCTCTGCCAGAGCATGGATTCCGTTACTGTTGTGCGCACCGTCCACCATCAAAAAAGGATCTTTGCTCAACAGTTCCATGCGTCCCTTCCATACTGCCGTATGGATTCCGTTTTCGATCGCAGCCTCTGCTTTGGCAGGATCCGTTTTGGTCTGTGCAAAGAAGCTTCTTGCCGCAAGCATCGCTGCCGCGCCGTTTTCCAACTGATAGGCTCCGGTAAGTCCCGGCCGCATCGCTGCCACCTGCTGCATATCCGGCTCACCCACAAGCGTTCCCAGATGCTGCTGCAGTACCGCAAGTGCCTCATCATCCTGCGGTGCAAAGATGGCCGGTACATTTTCTTTTAAGATGCCTGCTTTTTCCGATGCGATCTCCGTCAACGTGTTCCCGAGAATTGCCATATGATCGTAACCGATCCTTGTGATGACTGCAACCGTCGGAT
>URQG01000056.1 GCA_900549895.1 uncultured Lachnobacterium sp. | reverse complement strand
TACTACGCGTCTCGTGGGCTCGGAGATGTGTATAAGAGACAGGAACCGATATTGCAGAGGATCACGCGTGGTCGATGAACCGGATCGGATTTGTCTCCGAGGAGCGGTTGTTTTTGCGTCAGAAGAGTGCAAGAGAGAATGCAAAGATGCTGGGTAGCTTCTATGATACATTTGATATAGAGCGGTTTGCTGCGCTGATGGAGCAGATGAATCTTACCACGGCGCGAACCATTGGACAGATGTCACGCGGTGAGAATATGAAGTTTCAGCTTGCCTTTGCACTCGCGCATAAACCCAGGCTTCTTCTGTTGGATGAGCCGACCGCAGGGATGGATCCGATTTTCCGCAAGGAGTTTTACAGGCTGCTCCGGCAGCAACTGGAGGTGCTTGATTGCTCGGTCATCATGTCCTCGCATCTGGAGGATGATATCGAAAAAGAGTTTGATTATATCGGACGGTTTGAGCATGGGGAATTTACTTCGTTTTATGAGAATTCATAAGGTATTCTAATTGTATGTAGAAGGAGGAAGGAGTCATGACGATAGAAGATAAGATGCAACAGCAGAAATTAAAAGAATTTGACTGTACTTTGCGGGAGAGCACGGGCCAGCTGGCATGTTTTTTATACTGGATGTTTGCGGCTGTTGTGCTTATGGTGGGGCTTGTACTGATCTTTGACGGAATGTTTGATCATGATGCATGGCTGCTGTTGGGCTATGTGTGGATGGTCGTTTATATGGACAACTATGTATTGGCACCGTATCAATGGAGCAATGAAACCTTCAGCCGGAGGATGCCGAAATCCGATGCGGTTTCAAAAATACTTCGGTTTGTTCCGGTTTCGCAAAAGAACTACATCCGTGTGAGGATGCAGTATCTTTGGAAGTTTGTGTGGAAATTCGGTGCATTTGCCATGCTGATCGTAATCGGAAGCATGAGCTTTACACAGAATTTCTCGCTTGTGAGGGTGATGGAAGGTGTTCTTTTATTTTTGGCCGGACCGATGCTCATTGGGTATATTGAGTTGAAGGAATCACTTTTTTACAGATAATAAATGAAATATTATGGCTGGTTACGGTGCTGCTTTCGATATTGTTTCGGAGTGACACCGTTTTTTTGTTTAAAGGCTTTAATAAAGTGACTGCAGTCGGAAAATCCCGTCTCCTGGCTGATGTAGTTTAGATCCAGACCCGTAGAAATAAGGAGATCTTCGGCCTTGCACATGCGGATAAATTCGATATATTTTTTGCAGGACTGACCGTATAGCTCACGGAAACATTTTGCAAAGTACGGATAACTCATATGGCATCGCTCGGCTAAGTGCTCAACTTTGAGGCTATCCTGAATATGGCGGTCGATGTATTCGGTAATATAATAGATGCTTTCCTCTTCCCTGGCGCTTTGAATGCATTCTGTGTTAAAACCAATGTTCTGCCAGAAGCGAAGAATCAGAATGAGCAGAGTGCTGATCTGGTTTTGCAGCATGTTGTGAAAACCGTAGCACTGCAGCGAAGCTTCATGGTAACTGATTTCAAAAACCGATTGCAGACGTTCGGAATCAAGCTTACCGGCGGGAAAATAGAGCGGAGCGGTATCTTTGCCACGAGCGTTTTGAAACAACGCCTGAAAATGCATTCCGCTTTCTGAACTGAGGGTGCCGAGATCAAATTTGCATACATAGTAGCGTAACGTCTGATTCGAAACGCCATAAATCGAATGTACCTGATAGGGAAGAAAAAGTATGAGATCTCCGGGGGTGACCACATGAGATTCTTCATCGCAATTCATGATGGCAGTTCCTTCAATCATATAGATAATTTCCATAAAATAGTGCCAGTGCGGATGCACGGGAAGCCCGTAGAGCGCAGTGTCGAAAATAAAGCATTCATAAGGTCTTTTCAGCCGATCGGTATATTCAAACAAAGAATTCATAATGCCCTCGCGAAATAGGTTTTTACCATTTTAACACTGTTTTGTTCTATCTGCAACAGGCAAAAAAGAGTATAGTATCTATACAATAAACGAAATAAAGGAGTTCTGTTATGGAAAAATTACAGTATATTTGCGGCGTGACATTTGCACCGTTTGCGCCGGCTGGATGCTTTACGAAAGAGTGTACAAAGGAAAGTCTGCGGACGATGAAGGAACGCACGAATGCCAATTTCGTGATTCTGGTGCCGAACGGATTACAGGATACCCCGCAGTCGGAAGAGATTTGTTATACTTCTCCGGCGACGATGACGGACGATGAGTTAAAGGGGATGATCGAGTATGCGCATTCGCTTGGACTTCGCGTTGCGCTAAAGCCGACGGCCAACTGTAAGAATGGAACATGGAGAGCACATATCAGTTTCTTTGATGAGGATGTTGTCTGTGAGCCGAAGTGGGGCAATTGGTTTGCTTCGTATATGGAGTTTCAGAACCATTACGCCGCGATCGCACAGGAGATGGGCTGTCAGATGCATATCGCGGGCTGCGAGATGGTCATGTCGGAACACAGAGAGCGCGAGTGGCGACAGACGATTGCAGAAATACGAAAAGAGTTTAAGGGACTTGTCTCTTATAATACGGATAAATATCAGGAACATAATGTGAAATGGTGGGATTGTGTGGACGTCATCTCATCGAGCGGATATTATCCGATCGACGATTGGGAGAATCAGCTTGACCGTATTGAAAAAGTGGTAAAGCAATATGATAAACCATTCTTCTTTGCGGAGACCGGCTGCATGTCCGTTAGCGGTTCGCCGGCAGTCCCGAATGATTGGACAGTCCGTGGTCCGGTTGACTTAAACGGGCAGGCCCAGTGGTATCGCACCATGTTTGAGGCCTGTGCGCAGCGCGCCTGGGTAAGCGGACATGCACTCTGGTCATGGACGGATCATCTGTATCCGGAGAGTCAGGCAAGCAATCACCTTGATTACGAAATTTATGCGAAACCGGCAGAACGTGTGGTACATGAATTCTATCGGAAGAAGGAGCGTTAGTGCATATGAAGGATAAATACGAACAGGCGATTGAACGTGAGCAAACGGAAAATGATTATGCGGAGTTGTTTCGCAGAAACCGCAATAGCAGTCTGAAAACGTTGATTTTGTTGTATCGCGGACATTATATGGAATTGTTCTGGTCCGTTGTATTTTTTGTCTGCAAACATTCTCCGGTCTGGATTCTCCCAATCGTGACTGCCAATATTATTGATGCGGCGACAAAGCGACCGGATGGCGCCATACGCACAATCTGGCTGAATGCAGCGTTTATGATTGTTATGGTACTACAGAATATTCTGACGAATTACATTCATACGTGGCTTTATGCAAAGACGATACGAAATGTGGAGAAAGATCTCCGGAGTGCGCTGGTAAGAAAGCTGCAGCAGCTTTCCATTGCATATCATAAAGAGATGGAATCCGGACGGCTTCAGTCCAAGATTATGAGGGATGTGGAGCAGGTTGAGACACTTTCCTCGCAGATTTTTATTACGATGCTCTCTATTTTATTAAATGTGGTTGTCGCTCTCGGAATCGTTTTGACGAAGGACCGCATTGTGTTTGCTTTTTTTGGAGCAACGGTTCCGCTTGCGGTACTGATCATGGCTTTCTTCCGCGGCAGGATCAAGCGGTATAATTCTGATTTCAGACAGGAGATGGAAGAGACTTCGGTACAGGTTATGGAAATGGTTGAGATGATTCCGGTGACCAGAGCGCATGCGTTGGAAAAAAAGGAAACATCCCGCATGCAGACCCAACTGAAACAGGTTGCAACAAAAGGTCTGCAGCTTGATATGGTACAGACGTATTTTTCGTCCATCAGCTGGGTGACATTTCAGGTATTTCAGGTGCTTTGTCTGGGCTTTACCGGATGCCTTGCGGTCAGAGGAAAAATTACGGTTGGAGAAGTGGTTATGTATCAGACTTACTTTTCTTCCATCGTAAATAATGTATCGAGTATTATCAGCCTGATTCCGATCGTTGCCAAAGGACTCGAATCGGTTCACTCGATCGGGGATGTCCTGACGGCGGAAGATGTGGAGGACAATCGGAAAAAGAAGAAATTAAAAGAATTGCATGGCGATATCGCCTTTTCCGATGTGGAATTCTGTTATCCGGACAGTGGGCATCCTGTATTGGAACATGTGAATCTGCATATTAAGCAGGGGGAGACGATTGCGTTTGTCGGTCCTTCCGGAGCCGGCAAATCGACGATCCTTAATATGGTGATCGGATTTTCCAAACCATCCGGCGGACAGATCTTAATCGACGGAAATGATATTACGAAACTGAATCTCAACAGTTATCGAAAACATATCGCGGTGGTTCCGCAGACATCCATTTTGTTTTCCGGTACGATCAGGGATAATATCACCTATGGTCTTGATGATATTACCGATGAGCAGTTGCAGCAGGTTTTGATCGCTTCGAATCTGAAGGAAATGATTGATACGCTTCCGGACGGTCTTGATACCCGGATTCAGGAACACGGAGGAAATCTTTCCGGCGGACAGCGACAAAGAATTTCCATCGCACGAGCCTTTGTGCGTAATCCGAAGATTCTTATTTTAGATGAGGCAACCTCTGCGTTGGATACGATATCCGAGAAACAGATTCAGGAAGCAACACACAATCTTGCACATGACAGAACGACGCTGATCGTTGCACATCGTCTGTCAACGATCCGGGATGCGGATCGCATTGCGGTAGTAGAAAATGGTGGCATTGCGGAAATTGGTACCTATGAGGAATTGATAGAGAAAAAAGGCGCATTTTATGAGATGCAGCGAATGCAAATTTAACTATAGAAACAAGTGTAAAATCAAGCTAAAATTAAGCTAAAATGCATTTACAAAAGACTAAAATATGATATACTGAAAGAAAAACGAGAAGGAGAAACCGGAATGAGCTATATGGATGAATACACCAAATGGTGTACAGACAGTTATTTTGATGAGGATACCAAGAAAGAATTGCGTAGTCTTGAGGGGAACGACGAGGAGATTAAGGATCGCTTTTATCGTCAGCTTGAATTTGGTACCGGTGGATTAAGAGGGGTAATCGGCGCAGGAATCAATCGAATGAACATTTACACCGTGCGTCAGGCAACACAGGGGCTGGCCAATTATATTATCTCCCAGAACGGACAGGACAAAGGTGTTGCAATCGCTTATGATTCGAGAATTATGTCAAAGGAATTTTCTGATGAGGCAGCACTCTGCCTGAATGCAAATGGAATTAAAACCTATCGATTTGAGTCACTCAGACCGACACCGGAGCTTTCTTTTTCCGTTCGGGAATTGGGATGCATTGCGGGCATCGTGATTACGGCAAGCCACAATCCACGTGAATATAACGGATATAAAGTGTACTGGGAGGATGGCGCACAGATCACACCTCCGCATGACAGGAATATTCTTGCGGAAGTTGCAAAAGTGACTGACTTTGCGCAGGTTAAGACGATGGAGCGTGCAGAGGCGGAGAATGCAGGTCTGTATCATACGATCGGAAAAGAGATAGATGACCGTTATATGGAAGAATTAAAGAAGCAGTCCATTCATCCGGAGATCATTAAGGCGATGGCTAAGGATATCAAAATCGTTTATACACCGCTTCACGGAACAGGAAATCTTCCGGTCCGCAGAGTGTTAAAGGAACTCGGTTTCGAGAACGTTTATGTTGTCAAGGAGCAGGAGCTTCCGGACGGAAACTTCCCGACGGTAGCATATCCGAACCCAGAGTCGCCGAAGGCTTTTGAACTGGCTTTAAAACTTGCCAAAGAAGTGGATGCGGATATCGTGCTCGCGACGGATCCGGATGCAGACAGACTCGGCGTATATGCAAAAGATACGAAGAGTGGGGAATATGTAAGCTTTACCGGAAATATGTCGGGAATGCTGATCGCAGAGTATATTTTGAGAGAGAAGAAAGCAAACGGTACGCTTCCGGCAAATGGGGCATTGGTTGAGACAATTGTTACAACCGATATGGCAAAAGCGATCGCGAAAGCATATGGCGTGAAGCTGATCGAGGTGTTAACCGGATTTAAGTATATCGGTGAGCAGATCAAATTCTTCGAGCAGCAGAACTCTTATGAATATGTATTTGGCCTTGAGGAAAGCTATGGATGCCTTGCGGGTACCTATGCAAGAGACAAGGATGCATGTGTTGCAGTCATGATGCTTTGTGAGGTTGCAGCATGGTGCAAGTCCAATAATATGACGCTTTGGGACGAGATGATCTCACTGTACGAGAAGTATGGATATTATAAGGAAGGTCTTGAGACCATGACCCTTAAGGGAATGGACGGAGCCGAGAAGATCCAGAGTATGATGAACGAGATGCGTAACAACCCGCCGAAAACAATCGGAAGCTGGGAGGTACTTGCACTCCGCGATTACAAGAAGGATACAAGAACTGAGATCGCAACCGGTGCCGTAACAGAGACCGGACTTCCGAACAGTAACGTATTATATTATGAACTTTCCGACAATGCATGGTGCTGCGTGCGCCCGTCAGGAACAGAGCCGAAGATCAAATTCTACTTCGGTGTTGTTGGAAGTGATATCGCAGATTCGGAAAAGAAGCTTGATGAACTCCGCGCAGCAATGCTTGCATACGCAGGAGAATAAACAGGAGAAAACATATGGATGATCAGAAGAATGTAATGCCGGATCGTTCACGGGCAAGTGAAGACAGTATTCTTTATAAGAAGACTGTGCCAAAGACAGAACGGGAAAAAATAAAGGAACTGCACGGAAAAGACAAGGCATGGTATCTGCTCCAGTATTACGGACTGCAGACCGTGATTGCACTCGTTCTGATCGCAGTAGTCGGTTATGTGGTCATCCATTATGTGACGCAGAAAAATATAGCGTTACAGATTATGGCGGTCAACGCCGTGCAGTCGGAGAACAATCCGGCATCGGAAGAGTCCTATTATACGGATTTTCTGACGGAAAACGGTTTGGATCCGAAAGAGAATACGGTGCTTGTCAGCTGTGATCTGGGCGCGACAACAAATCCGGATGACAGCGCATCTGTAGAGAGTATTCAGATGATCCAAAGCCGGTTTATGACAGGATCTGTGGATGTGTTTTTCTCAGATTACGACTTCTTCTATTCGCTGGGAGAGTTTGATTATCTGGCAGACATCCGCGATTATCTTCCGGATGAAGTATTGGAAAAATACAAAGAGGATCTGGTCTGTGTCAAGAGTGCAGAGACTGGAAAGGAATACCCGATTGGCATCACACTGAAGCAGAATGCGTGGGCGAAAGAGACAGGATGGTACAAAGATTCCTGCGTCGTCGGACTGGCAGAGGGATTAAAAGATAGCGACCTTGCTGTAAAGTTTATAGAGAAAGTTTTGGAGAACTAGGATGAGCATTGTATTTGATGAGAAATTAGACCTGTTTCACCTTGTGACAGAGCATACCAGTTATGTGATCGGACTTGCAGACAAGAGAACGTACGTCGGTCACGTATATTATGGCAAACGCATCCGCCCGCAGGATATGCGTTATCTTCTTCGTGTTGGAGAACCTCCGTATGTACCTTCGGAGAATAACAGAGAGCGCTGTTCCTTTTATGACACGTTCCCATTTGAATATTCCGGAAACGGAGTCGGAGATTACAGAGAGAGTGTGATCGCGGTAACGACCGTAGAAGGTCAGCATGCCATCTTTACGACGTATGTATCGTATGAGATTACGAAGGAGAAACCACTTCTTGCAGGACTCCCGTCTTCCTTTGATCGGGACAGGAATGCAGAGACTTTGATTATTCACTGCACAGATTCGGTGCTGAACGTCAATGTGGATCTCTATTATACGGTATTTGAAGATACAGATATGATTACGCGAAGTGTACATATCTGCAACCAGGATGAGAAGCCAATCTACCTGACCAAGGCGTTATCTGCGTGTCTGGATATGGACGACAATGATTACGAGATGCTTACGCTCCACGGATCATGGGCGCGTGAGCGTCAGATGGATCGCCGCCCAATCGGATACGGCAAGACGAGTGTCGGCAGTATCAAGGGAGAATCTTCCCATCAGGAGCATCCGTTTATGGCATGGATGACAAAGAACGCCACACAGACCACGGGGGAAGTATATGCGATGCATTTTATTTATTCCGGAAATTTTATTGCACAGTTGGAAAAAAGCCAGTTTGACAGTATCCGTGCGGTGATGGGAATTCATCCGGCGGATTTTGGATGGAAGTTAGAAAGTGGCGATGCATTTGACACACCGGAAGTGGTACTTACTTATTCGGCGGATGGACTTGGAACCATGACACGCAACTTCCATGATTTCTATCGGAATCATCTGATCCGAAGCAAGTATCGCAATCAGAAGCGTCCGATCCTGATCAACAACTGGGAAGCAACGTATTTTGATTTCGATACAGAGAAACTTCTGGACATTGCAAGAACCGCTGCAAAGCACGGAATCGAGATGTTAGTTATGGATGATGGCTGGTTCGGTCACAGAAATGATGACAGCACAAGTCTTGGTGACTGGTTTGTCAATGAGGAGAAGATTACCGGCGGACTGAAGTACCTAGTGGATGAAGTCAATAAGCTGGGGCTGAAATTTGGAATCTGGATGGAGCCGGAGATGATCTCACCGGATTCTGAACTTTACAAGGAACATCCGGATTGGGCGATTGCAGTAAATGACCGCGTTGGAACCCTTTCGAGAAATCAGTATGTGCTGGACTTAAGCCGCAAGGAAGTTAGAGACTGCATCTACGATAAGATCCATGCAATCTTAAGCAGCGCGAATATCGCCTATGTCAAGTGGGATATGAACCGTCAGCTGACGGATATGGGAAGTCTGATGCTTCCGGCGGACCGTCAGGGAGAACTTGCCCACCGTTATGTGTTAGGTGTCTATGAGATGCAGGAGAGACTGATCCATGATTTCCCGGATCTGTTACTGGAAAACTGTTCCGGTGGAGGCGCACGCTTTGACCCGGGCATGCTTTATTACAGTCCGCAGATCTGGTGCTCAGACGACACAGATGCGATTGAACGACTGGGAATCCAGGAGGGAACGGCGCTTATCTATCCGCTTTCTACGATGGGAGCTCATGTGTCGGATTGTCCGAACCATACCGTTGGGAGAGTGACACCGTTTAAGACTCGCGGGGATGTTGCACTGGCGGGAACTTTTGGATATGAGCTTGATATTACAAAGATTGCCAAAACGGAACAGGAACAGATCAAGGAGCAGGTTGCGCTGTATCACAAATATAATGATCTTGTAAGAGAAGGCGATTATTATAGAATCGCATCATTTGCGGACAATCATTATTATGACTGCTATATGGTTGTTTCAAAGGATAAAAAAGAAGCTCTTATGACTTTTGTATGTGTTTTTGCAAGACCTAATTTTCACAGCAGGAGAATCTGCCTTCAGGGACTTGATCCAAAGCTGGAATATTATGTGGAGGACTGCACAAAGCAGAGTTATGGAGGCGATGTCCTTATGAATGCCGGAATACTGGTGCCGTCGGAACCGGGTGATTTTAAAAGCTATCTATATCATCTGATCGCTGTTTAATTG
>URQG01000055.1 GCA_900549895.1 uncultured Lachnobacterium sp. | reverse complement strand
CGGAGATGTGTATAAGAGACAGGTGCTAACACGTTACCACAAATGGAATGAAGGTAAGGGAGGAAAGATTGTATGAAGTTTTCGGAGATGCCGTATAAAAGAGTAGAACTTGCGGATGTGGAGGCCGGATACAAAGATATTATTGCAAGAACAAAAGCGGCGACTTCGGGGGAGGAGCAGTTTGCGATTCACCGTGATTATTATAAGTTTTCAGCAGACATTGAGACGAATATCGTATTAGCCAAAACGCGTCATGATATTGACACAACAGACGCCTTTTACGAGAAAGAAAATGATTATTACGATGAAATGATACCAATTCTGGAAAATTACCAGAATGAGTATTCCAGGGTCCTTTACGAATCACCGTACCGCGATGTATTGGAGGAGAAGATCGGACCGGTTATGTTTAAGAACATTGAGATTGCGTTAAAGTCCTTTGATGAGAAACTGATTCCTTTGATGCAGGAAGAGAACGCTTTGGTCAGCCGTTACGGAAAACTGATTGCGACAGCAGAGATCCCGTTTGACGGAGAAATCTACAATCTGTCGCTGATGAGGCCGTTTATGACCGCGGAGGATCGTGCTACGAGAAAACGCGCATGGGCTGCGGTCAGCGGATATTTCCAGAAGGTTACAGGTGAAATTGACGAGATTTATGATAAGATGGTGAAGAATCGTACCGAGCAGGCAAGAATGCTTGGATACGAAAATTACATCGAGCTCGGTTACTATCGCATGAACCGTAATTGCTATGATCAGGAGATGGTGGAGAATTTCCGCGCACAGGTTAAAAAGTATTTTGTACCGTTTGTCAATCGTCTGCATGAGCAGCGACGTAAAGACATTGGAGTTGATTCCTTAAAATATTACGATAATGACGTATATATCAAAGGTGGAAATCCGAATCCGATCGGAACTCCGCAGGAGATTCTCGAAGCCGGACAGAAGATGTACCATGAGCTGTCGCCGGAAACAGGAGAGTTCTTCGACTTTATGATGGAACATGAACTTTTTGATGTGCTGGGACGCAAGACAAAACGCCAGGGTGGTTATATGACCTATCTTCCGAATTATAAGGCACCATTTATCTTCGCAAATTTTAACGGAACGAGCAGTGATGTCGATGTGATTACGCATGAGTGCGGACATGCTTTTCAGGGATATCTGCTTCGCGACGATGAGATTCGTGAGCATGCAGACATTACCATGGAGACCGCTGAGTGTCATTCTATGTCCATGGAATATTTCACATACGGATGGATGGACAAGTTCTTCGGAGACCGCAAGGATGATTATCTGAAGATGCATTTTGAGGATGCGGCAATCTTTGTACCATACGGATGTATGGTGGACGAGTTCCAGCATATTGTATATGCAAATCCGGATATGACACCACAGGATCGCAAGGATGCCTGGGCAAAATTGGAAAAAGAGTATCGTCCACATCTGGATTATGAGGATGATCCGTTTTTTGCAAACGGTGGCTACTGGCAGAGACAGTCACATATCTTCCAGTCTCCGTTCTATTATATCGATTATGTACTTGCAAGTATTTGTGCGATGCAGTACAAGGTGCAGATGGATGAGAATTTTGATGCTGCATGGAACAACTATCTGAAGCTTTGTAAGCTGTCTGCAAAGGATTTTTACGTCAATGTGATCCGTGAGGCGGGATTAAACAGCCCGTTTGAGGACGGATGCATGGAGGAACTTGTTGGAAAATTAGAAAAGAAAGTCAAGTTTGATGATTAAAAACAATAAGTATCTGAACGATCCGCGCGTATATGTTCTTGCGATGAGCGATTCCGGAAAAAAACAAAGTTCCTGTGTGAATCTGGCATTTGTTTTGGGAATCAGTGTATTCCAGCTTCTTGCGGGTATGGTCAATCAGGATTCTTCGCGGACCGGTTGGATTGTATTTTTATATCTGTTTACGTATCTGCCGCTGATCTATGCCTTTTTCGGTGTGTTTACATACTGGGAGGCGGGGACAACTATGAGCTGTCTGCAGTATCAGCATGGACTTATGCGTATCAGAAAGTCACTTCTTGCGGTGCTGGTGATGGATGTGATCGGCATTGCATTTGAAATAATATATATGGTATTGCACCGGAATGGGATGGATTTTGCCCCGGAACTGATGTATTTACTGCTTCACCTTCCCCATATTATTTTGGTTGTCGTATATGGCCGGTACTATGACCGGACATTTGCTTCCTCTGTGAAGGAGAAAAATATGAATTAGGTTTTATCCTCGAACGGAGGTTAGAACATAGATTAGCGGAAGCTCCCACTTCCGCGTTCAATAATAGGAGGAAAAAATATGAAGAAAATGAGACAGGCTCTTGCTTTATTATTAGCAGGAACAATGGTTGCAGGTCTTGTTTCCGGTTGTGGCTCTAAAGGTCAGAATGGAACGGAGACAGGAGAAGCAACATCCAACACTCCGCTCGTTATCGCATCTCAAGATATGAGCGAGAAGTTTAGCCCATTTTTCGTACAGTCCGTTCCGGATCAGCGTCTGGTTGACCTGGTACACCCTTATCTGTTGACGAATGATCGTGCCGGAGAAATTATCATGAATGGTATCGAGGGCGAGACGAAAGAGTACAACGGAACCGATTACACTTACAAGGGAATTGCAGATTGCAAGATTACCGAGAACGATGACGGAACCGTAGATTACGATTTCACACTCCGTGATGACATCAAGTTTTCTGACGGAGAGCCAATGACAGCGGATGATGTTATCTTCTCTATGTATGTATTCCTTGATCCGTCTTATGATGGCTCTACTGCTACATATTCTTTACCGATCAAGGGTCTTGAAGCGTACAGAAGCGGCTCAGAAGTATTATATAAGTTAATGCTCAAGAACGGTGCGGATAACACCGACTTCACTTACTATACACAAGATCAGCAGAAGCAGTTCTTTGATACGGATCTTCCGGCAGCAGGTGAGAAGTGGACACAGAATATTGCAGATTTCTGTGCAGCACAGGGATACAGTGAGGACAATACTGCAAAAAGTGCTATGGCTGCATACGGATATGGTGATGTAGATGATAACGGAGTTCTTACCGCTCCTTCAGGAAAGACATACGATGATCCTACTATGGCAGATTTCTTCAACGAAATCGTAGCCAAATATGATGGAGACTATCAGACGGCTTCCGACACAGAGACAGCGGATGCTTCTCTGTTTGATTTCCTGGATGACAGCTATAAGGCTACGGTAGAGACTGGTTCCTCCGCTGATCACATCGAAGGAATTCAGAAGACCGGTGATTACAGCGTTCGTGTTACTTTAACAGACGTGGATGCAACCGCCATCTACCAGCTGGCAATCCAGGTAGCTCCAATGCACTACTATGGTGACACAAGCAAGTATGATTACGATAACAACAAGTTCGGTTTTGACAAGGGTGATTTGTCTACGGTTCGTGCAAAGACAAACGATCCGGTTGGTGCAGGACCTTACAAGTTTGTAAAATACGAGAACAAGATCGCTTACATGGAAGCAAATGATACTTACTTCGAGGGCGCTCCTAAGACAAAGAACTTACAGTTCAAGACAACATCCGAGGCAGATATGACTCCGGGTGTTCTTCAGGGTTCTGTTGATGTGGCAGATCCTTCTATGTCAAAGGCTGTGCTCGAGCAGATCTCAGGAGAGAACTCAGATGGAGAGATTAGTGGAGATAAGCTTACAACCGTTCTTACTGATTACAACGGATATGGATACATTGGTATGAATTCACAGAATATCAGTGTTGGCGGAGACGGATCCAGCGAGGCTTCCAAGGATTTAAGAAAGGCTCTTGCCACTGTTATCGCAGTATACCGTGACGTAACAATTGATTCTTATTATGGAGAGGCAGCTGAGGTTATCAACTATCCGATCTCTAATACATCATGGGCAGCTCCGCAGAAGTCTGACTCGGATTACAAGGTGGCATTCTCCGTTGATGTTGACGGAAATGATATCTACACAGATGATATGTCAGAGGATGAGAAGTATGCAGCTGCATTAAAGGCAGCTTTAGGCTACTTTGAGGCAGCCGGTTATACGGTAAAAGACGGCAAGGTTACAGCAGCTCCGGAAGGTGCTAAGATGTCTTACGAAGTAATGATTCCGGCCGGCGGTAACGGAGATCACCCATCCTTCGGTATCTTAACAGAGGCTTCTAATGCATTAAAATCCATCGGATTTGACTTGAAGATCAACGACGTTGCGGATTCAAACCTTCTTTGGAACGGTCTTGATGCAGGAACGGTTGATATGTGGTGTGCAGCTTGGCAGGCAACTCTTGATCCGGATATGTTCCAGATCTACCACAGCAAGGGTGGAGATGCAAACAAGTATGCAATCTATTCGGACAAGCTTGACAAGATGGTTATGGATGCCAAGACAAACACAGACCAGTCTTATCGTAAGGCGAAGTACAAAGAGTGCCTTGATTTCGTAGTAGATTATGCGGTTGAGATTCCTGTATACCAGAGACAGGAAGGATTTCTCTTCAGTACCGAGCGTGTCAATGTAGATACGCTTGCAAAGGATCAGACAACCTACTACAGATGGTTCAGCGAGATCCAGAACGTAGAGATGAAATAATCTTAAGCATATAAAAGAAATACCGCTAAGCATTGAAGGGGGATATCCCCCTTCAGTGCGAAAGGTATTTCGCAAGCAGAGTCAAAAGATTCTTTTTACGAAATACCTTTCGCGTTATCACTTTGTAAGAAAATAAGAAAAAGGAGAGAACAAGATGAAGAAATTTGTTCTAAAGAGAGTTTTAATCTCAATCGTATTACTGTTCTTCGTTACGATGATCATCTACGGCATCATGCGTTGTATGCCGACTTCATTCGTCGAGAACAAAGCGAGAGAACTTGCACAGAAGCCGGGTTCAAAAACCTATCAGGAATGGAAGGAACAGCTGGATGAAGCATATGGTCTTGACAGCGGCGTGGTTCAGGGATATTGCCATTGGGCATCTCAGGCTGTCAGAGGACAGTTCGGTGATTCCTGGTACTGGAACAAACCGGTACTTGATAAGTTTGCCGAAGTTATCTGGTATTCCTTTGCATTAGGACTTGCGTCCTTTATATTGGAAATTATTATTGCGATTCCTGCCGGTATCGCGGCAGCAAGGCGGCAGTATTCCGCTTTGGACTATACGATCACGGTCATCGCTTTGATTGGTATCTCTTTACCGAGTTTCTTCTTTGCGACCATCTTAAAATGGGTATTCTCCATCAAGCTTGGATGGGTTGATCTCTATGGAATTGTCGGTCGTATGCACGATCAGATGTCTCCGATCGGACAGATCCTTGATATGGCACAGCATATGATCCTGCCGACGATTACATTGTCAATCGTAAGTATCGGTTCGCTGATGCGTTACACCCGTACGAATATGCTTGAGGTATTGAATGCGGACTTTATCCGTACCGCACGTGCGAAGGGACTTTCCGAGAACCGTGTCATCAATCACCATGCATTCCGCAATACGTTGATTCCAATCATTACATTGCTTGGTGGATCCCTTCCGGGATTGTTCAGCGGTGCAATGATTACAGAAACACTGTTCCAGATTCCGGGTATCGGATATACGTCATACCAGTGTATTGTACAGGGAGATATCCCGTTTGTTATGTTTTACATGTTGTTTCTTGCAATCCTGATCCTTCTCGGAAACCTGATTGCGGATATCTTGTATGCAGTGGTTGATCCACGTGTGCGCGTAAACTAGAAAGGAGGGAACTATGGATAACGAAAAGAAAACAAATCCGTCAACGGAAGAAGTAAAGTTGGACGATGCAAAGCGTGTTCAAGTGCTCTCTCCGGGAATGATGGTGGCGAAGCGCTTTTTCCGTAATAAGCTTGCAATCGTAGGACTTGTCATTATCGTATGTATGTTTTTATTCGCCTTCGTGGGCGGTGCGATCATGCCATATAGCCAGAGCAAAGTCTTTTACCGTATGGATGAGGTTAAGAAAGATTATGCCGGCGCAACTTATATTGAAGATTATCAGGTGATGATGAAGGATGGCGGTAAGATGCCGAGTGACGGTTATTCTCAGTCCATTCTTGCAATTTCAACCAATAAGCTGAACTTCAAGACGGCGGATAACGATATGATGTGTCTTGACCCGATCGGTGAGGGCGTTTATCTGTTATACAAAGGAAGAGTCCCGATGGAAAGAAATGAGATTGGTATGCTTTATGAGCGTTCTTTTACAGCATATTCATCGGATGTTAAATTCTCTTATGATTTTTGTCGTAACGTAATGGTAGCAATCAGTAACGGAGAAACTTCCGTTGATGCGGATGGCAATACATATACCATTCAGGCAGATGGTGAGGGTGCTACAATGGTATATGATGCCGACGGAAACACTTATGCGTATGTTTCCGATATGAACATTAATGCAGTATCTGACAGTGTTTATCTGTCACCGGAGTTTAAGGAAGCTGCAAAAGCGGCGATCGATGGCGACAAGGATTCCTTTACTTTTGCCAATGCGGATGGAAAGGAAGAAGAATATCTGTTAAGCCGTAAGGACGGACAATATATTATTAAAAGATACCAGCAGTCAAAAGTGATGGATACTTATGCATCCCCATCGCTGAAGCATCCGGTTGGAACCGATGCCAATGGTATGGACCTTCTGACGCGACTGATGTATGGTGGACGAATTTCTCTTTTGATCGGTTTTGTCGTTGTGCTGATCGAGTTGATCCTTGGTGTATTGGTCGGCGGTGTTGCCGGTTTCTTCGGCGGCTGGGTGGATAATCTTCTGATGCGTCTGGTTGATATTGTTTACTGTATCCCGGCGATGCCATTGTATCTGATCCTCGGTTCCGTCATGGATTATATGAAGGTATCACCGACAATTCGTATTTATATGCTCTGTGTGATCATGGGTGTTATCGGATGGGTTGGAATCGCGCGTATCGTTCGAGGCCAGATCCTTTCCCTTCGCGAGCAGGAGTTCATGATCGCGGCAGAAGCCACGGGAATTAGTATTAAGCGAAGAATTTTCAAACACCTGATTCCGAATGTTATTCCGCAGTTGATCGTATTTGCTTCCATGGGAATCGGTGATGTTATCTTAACAGAGGCTTCCTTAAGTTTCCTGGGACTTGGTATCAAGTATCCGGCAGCTTCCTGGGGCAGTATCATCAATGCTGTAAACGATTCCTACGTTATGACGAATTATCTGTTCGTCTGGGTACCGGCCGGATTTTTGATCCTTCTTACGGTACTTGCATTTAACTTTGTTGGTGATGGTCTGCGAGATGCGTTCGATCCTAAGATGAAACGGTAGGTGACAAAGATGGGATTATTAAAAAAAGATAAAGACAACGGATATATTTCCGCGAAGGAGTCTCACCGTATTGCGAAGGAGAATCGCAAGATCACCGGAGAGATTGAAAAGAAGAGAAACAGAAAACATATTCCGGAAGAGGAATATATTACCAAGATGAAGAATCCGGATAACTGTGTTGAGTTTGACAATGTCCATACGTATTTCTTCACGGATATCGGAACGGTGAAAGCTGTTGATGGCGTATCGTTTGATGTGCCGCAGGGGAAGACCGTCGGCATCGTAGGAGAGTCCGGCTGCGGTAAATCCGTAACCAGTCTTTCTCTGATGCAGCTTGTACAGCGCCCGACCGGACAGACGGTAGAAGGCGAAATCCGTTTCGATGACGGAAACAGAACCTATAACATTGTAAATACTCCGATTTCTGTCATGCAGAAGCTTCGAGGCAACTATATGTCTATGATCTTCCAGGAACCGATGACTTCTCTTAATCCGGTATTTCGTATCGGAGATCAGGTGGATGAAGTTATTGCTCTTCATTACCCGGAAAAGAGTAAGGAAGAGGTAAAGGCACGTACACTTGAGATGCTTGAAATGGTTGGCATTGCTAATAAGGAAGGTGTTTATCGGATGTACCCGCATGAGTTATCCGGTGGTATGAGACAGCGTATTATGATCGCCATGGCTCTGGCTTGTGATCCAAAGCTGATCATCGCCGATGAGCCTACGACGGCATTGGATGTTACCATTCAGGCACAGATCCTGGATCTGCTTCGAAGTCTGAAAGATCGTATTAACAGTTCCATTATGTTGATCACGCATGACCTTGGTGTGGTTGCTGAGATGGCGGATTATGTGGTTGTTATGTATGCCGGACGTGTCATTGAGAAAGGAACTGCGCAGGAGATCTTCAAGGATCCACGCCATCCTTATACGATCGGACTTATGAATTCAAAGCCTGTAGTCGGTAAACATGTGGATAAGCTTTACAGCATTCCGGGAAGTGTGCCGAACCCAATCAATATGCCGAATTATTGCTACTTCAGAGATCGCTGCGAGATGTGTGTGGACGGATGTGAGGGAGCATACCCGGGTGTCTACAAAGTATCGCCGACACATGAAGTGAGCTGCTATCGTTGCATGGAAGGAGACACAAAGAATGAGTAATGAACAGATCAAACACAATGATGAGAACATTCTTGAAGTGTCTCATTTAAAGAAATATTTCCCAATCAAGGGAGGCTTTTTCGGTGGTGTGACAGGACAGGTCAAGGCAGTCGATGATGTCAGCTTTAACATCAAGCGTGGAACTACCATGGGACTTGTAGGAGAGTCCGGATGCGGCAAGTCCACAACGGGACGTACGATTCTGCGTCTGATCGAGAAGACGGACGGCGAAGTTCTCTTCAATGGACAGGATGTCAATTCCTGGGATAAGAAAAAGCTTCGTGATATGCGTACGAAGATGCAGATCATTTTTCAGGATCCGTATTCATCCCTCTCGCCAAGACTTCCGGTCGGTGAGATTATCGGTGAGGCTGTCCGCGAGCACGGATTGGTTTCAAAGGAAGAGTACGATGATTATGTAACCAAGGTTATGTTAGACTGTGGACTTCAGGAGTATCACAAGGATCGTTATCCGCATGAGTTTTCCGGCGGACAGCGTCAGAGAATCTGTATTGCACGTGCACTGGCACTCAATCCGGAATTTATTGTATGTGATGAGCCGGTATCGGCTTTGGACGTATCCATTCAGGCACAGATCATCAATCTTCTCCGCGAATTACAGGAGAAACGTAATCTGACATACTTGTTTATTTCGCATGATTTATCGGTGGTAGAGCATATTTCCGATACGGTCGGTGTCATGTATCTCGGTGGTCTGGTAGAGACCGGTAAGACGGAGGATATCTTTGCGAATCCGCTTCACCCATATACCAAGGCATTGTTTTCGGCAATTCCGATGCCGGATCCGGATGCTAAGAGAGACCGTATTCTTCTGGAGGGGGATATCCCATCTCCGGCCAATCCACCGGCAGGGTGTAAGTTCCATACACGTTGCAAAGAGTGCATGGAGATCTGTAAACATGAGGATCCGAAGCCGCGTGACATGGGCGACGGGCACAAGGTAAAATGTCATCTTTACGATGAGGTATAAATATGAATTATGATTTTATTCGCAAGCTTGCGGTTAAGGTCAGTGAACAGGAAGCAGGAGCAATCATAAAGCTCCTGCTTTCTCATAACATTGAAGCTTATGCCGAGGGCACAGAAGAAAATAAAAAAGAGGGCAGGATATATATCGCTGCGGGGAAAGAAACACGATTATCCAATGGAAATCTTTATGTCTGTCTCTTATACACATCTCCGAGCCCACGAGACGCGTAGTAATCTC
>URQG01000054.1 GCA_900549895.1 uncultured Lachnobacterium sp. | reverse complement strand
TACTACGCGTCTCGTGGGCTCGGAGATGTGTATAAGAGACAGAAGTTACACGAAAGGGGAAAAAATATGGCAAAAGAACTTGTTGCGATGTTGCTTGCCGGGGGTCAGGGATCAAGACTTTATGCATTAACACAGAAGCTTGCAAAGCCTGCCGTGCCATTTGGAGGAAAGTATCGAATTATTGATTTTCCATTATCAAATTGTGTCAATTCCGGGATTGATACCGTTGGAATTTTGACACAGTATCAGCCGTTTGTCCTGAACGAATATATCGGAAATGGTCAACCGTGGGATCTCGATCGTCTGTACGGAGGTGTTCATGTACTGCCGCCTTATCAGAAAGCGTCAGGGTCCGACTGGTATAAAGGTACCGCGAATGCAATCTATCAGAATATCGCGTTTATTGAACGGTATGATCCACAGTATGTAATCATCTTGTCCGGCGATCAGATCTGTAAGCAGGATTACAGTGATTTCCTTGAGTTCCATAAGAAGAAGGGGGCAGAATTTTCCGTTGCTGTCATGGAAGTACCTTGGGAAGATGCATCCCGTTTCGGACTTATGGTTGCCGATGAGGATGACAGGATTACGGAGTTCCAGGAGAAACCGAAGAATCCTAAGTCAAATCTTGCTTCCATGGGAATCTACATATTTAATTGGGATATTTTAAAGAAATATCTGATCGAGGACGAGGAAGATCCGAAATCCGAAAATGATTTTGGTAATAATATTATTCCGAATCTTTTACGTGACAATCGTAAAATGTATGCTTATCATTTCGACGGATACTGGAAGGACGTCGGCACAATTCCTGCTTTGTGGGAAGCCAATATGGAGGTCCTTGATCCGGAACACAGCGGTATCAATCTGTTTGATGAGAATTGGAAGATTTTCAGTCGAAACAGCGGTCTGACAGGACACCGTATCGGTGAGGATGCCACGGTTGAAGAATCAATGATCACAGACGGATGTAATATTCAGGGAACGGTAAAACATTCCGTGCTTTTCTCCGGAGTTACGGTTGAAAAAGGGGCAATTGTGGAAGATGCTGTTGTGATGGGACATTCCAGAATTCGTGAGGGTGCTGTAGTCCGTCACTGTATTATTGCGGAGAATGTTAAGATTGAGGCGGGAGCTAAGGTTGGCGAAAAACCGAAAAAAGGCGGTGTAGGTGATGTGGCAACGATCGCTTCAAATGTAACGATCGGTGCGGGCGTGACCATTCCGGCAGATGCCATGATCTATGAGGATGTATATACGATGGAGGAAAAGGAGGATGAGGATCAATGATTAATTCGAAGGCAGAGGCATTAGGAATCATTTTCCCAAACAGTTACGATTCGCTTGTTCCGGAACTTGTTACGGAGCGGTTGATGGCTTCCATTCCGTTTGCAAGCAGATACCGCATGTGTGATTTTATGATTTCGAGTATGGTACATTGCGGTATTGATAATATATCAATTCTGGTACGCAAAAATTATCATTCGCTGATGGATCATCTCGGAAGCGGGAGGGAGTGGGATCTTACAAGGAAAAACGGTGGACTTAACATCGTCCCTCCGTATGCGCAGAAGCAGGTAAAAATGTATGAGGGACGGATTGAGGCGCTTGAAAGTATCCGCGGATATTTAAAGAAACAGAGTGAAAAATATGTTATCATGACGGATTCCAATGTCGCGGTTAATTTTGATTTTAACGACCTGTTACATGCACATATGGCAAGCGGAGCAGATGCAACGGTTGTTTACCGCAAGCAGGAGATACCGGATTCTTTGATACGGCAGAGCACGGAGACGGTTGATATGTATTATGCGTTGGGAATTAATGGAGATCATGTCAGCAAGATCTATGTGAATCCGACCGAAAAAGGCGAAATGAATTTCTGCCTGAATATTTATGTGATGGAACGGGAACGTTTAATCCGTATGATCGATGATGCTTATGTACACGGATATACAAACTTTGTCCGTGACATACTCGAAAGACAGATCGAACACTTGGATGTACGCGGATATTGTTATGACGGATATGTCGCACAGATTCATGATATGAAGAGCTATTTTGAAGAGAATATGAAGTTACTTCAGGAAGAAAATCTGAATGCTCTTTTCTCAGGAAATCAGATTTATACAAAGATTCGTGATGATAATCCTACTCGATATATCAACGGATCTAAGGCTAAGAATATCATGGTTGCGGATGGCTGCGTAATTGAGGGCGAAGTCGAGAACAGTGTTTTATTCCGTGGAGTCCGTATTGGTAAAGGCGCAAAAGTCAAGAATTGTGTCCTTATGCAGGATACTGTTGTTGAGGATAATGCAAGTGTTGAATATGTAATTACGGACAAGGATGTGACGATCACAGAGGGCAAGTCACTGACCGGTAATGATTCCTTCCAGGTATTTGTTGCAAAGGGGCAGACGGTTTAATTCTGCAAATGAAATTATGACTTTGCAAATAGTAGAGAGTCTGTTATAATATATTGAGAAAATTACTGAGGAGGCATTGAAAGATGGCTGATAACAGAAAAACATTTAAGATAAAATCAGACCAGGTTGGCGATGTGCGTATTGCAGATGAAGTCGTTGCCATTATTGCCGGTCTTGCCACAACTGAAGTGGAAGGTGTCAGTTCTATGGCAGGTAACATTACCAATGAAATTGTCAGCAGGCTTGGGATGAAGAATCTTTCCAAGGGTATCCTTGTTGAAGTGATGGAGAACGAAGTTAAAGTAGATGTCGCTATCAATATTGCATATGGTTATAGTATTCCGGAAGTGTCTGCCAAGGTACAGGACAAGGTTAAGTCTGCAATTGAGAATATGACAGGATTGACCGTAGCCGTAGTCAATGTTCGTATCGCAAGTGTTGATATGGCCGGAGATGAATAAGAACGGTATTTAAATGATCATAATGATACCACGAGCGGCGAGTAATGATCGTGAGCGATGCTTACGGTGTAAGAAAGGATGTCCAGATGTGGACATCCTTTCTTGGCATGATGGTGTGTCGTGGTTGAGGAGAGAGAATGACTAGAAGAGAATTAAGAGAAAACATTTTCAAGATGCTGTTTCGTGTGGAATTTCATAAAGCGGAAGAAATCCCGGAACAGTTTGCTTTGTTTGAGGAAGAAATAGCCAATTTGAGTGAGAAAGACCGTACTTATCTGACGGATAAATGCAATGATATCTTTTCTAAAGTTGAGGAACTTGATGCTGCGATCAATGAGGTATCGGAGGGCTGGAAGACAAGCCGTATGGGAAAGGTGGATCTGACTTTGATTCGTCTTGCTGTATATGAGATTCGCTATGAGGAGAGTATCCCTACAAAAGTTTCCATCAATGAAGCCGTGGAATTAGCAAAGAAATACGGCAATGACGGCACACCGGCATTTGTCAACGGAGTTCTCGCTAAATTCGCATGACAAAAAATGTATATTCGGTAGGACAGGTTAACAATTATATAAAGAACATGTTTGCACAGGATTTTATGCTTCATCATATCAGTATTCGAGGTGAAGTATCCAATTGCAAGTATCATTCGAGCGGTCATATTTATTTTACGATCAAAGACGAAACCGGAACGATGAATGCAATTATGTTTGCAGGCAATCGCAGGGGGCTCACTTTCCCGATGAAGGAAGGTGATAAGGTTGTTGTAACTGGATCTGTAGAAGTTTATGAGAGAGATGGACGCTATCAGATTTATGCCAGAACAATTGAACTTGACGGGGCAGGTAATCTCTATCTAAAGTTTGAAGCGTTAAAAAAGGAACTGGAGGAGATGGGAATGTTTGCTCCTGAGTATAAGCAGCCAATCCCGAAGTTTGCAAAAACAATCGGAATTGTGACAGCTCCCACAGGGGCCGCAATACAGGATATTCGCAATATCTCATCAAGAAGAAATCCGTATGTGCAATTAATTTTATATCCTTCGCTTGTACAGGGGGAGGGAGCGGCAAGTTCCATTGTCAATGGAATCCATGCTATGGAACGTCTTGGTGTCGATGTCATTATTGTCGGAAGAGGTGGAGGATCTATCGAAGATTTGTGGGCATTTAATGAGGAAATCGTTGCCAGGGCTATTTTTGATTGTCCGATTCCGGTTATATCTGCGGTTGGACATCAGACAGATTGGACAATCGCTGATTATGTAGCAGATCTGCGTGCACCGACACCTTCTGCTGCAGCTGAGTTGGCGGTATTTGATTTCAGGCAGGTACAGGAACAGTTTATGACAGCCCGTCAGCAGCTTCAAAGAGAACTGGTGCGCAAACTATCTATGACCAGAAACCGTCTGGAACAGGATAAGATGCGCCTTAAATATTTAAGTCCGATGAACCGGCTGAATGAGAATCGGCGCAGAACGATGGACTATGAAGAAAAACTGACTGGACATATGCAGAATCTGATCAGGGAAAGACGTCATACCTTATCGCTTCTTGCGGGGAGTCTGGATGCACATTCGCCGGCAAAAAAATTAAGCGGTGGTTATGCATTTGTATCAAATTCTGAGGGGATGGGACTTCGGAGTGTTTGTCAGGTGACGAAAAAAGAAGAAGTCGAGATACATCTTCTGGATGGTAAAATTAAGGCGAAAGTGAGCGAAATTACAGAATATGGAGCAGAATACAGATAAGAAAGAATTAGGACTGGAAGAGCGATTCGCAGCCGTTGAATCCATCCTTGACCAGATGGAGGATGAACATGTGACGCTGGATGAGTCCTTTGAATTATACAAAAAAGGCATGGAGCAGATGAAAGCAGCCAATCAGGAGTTGGACAGAATCGAGAAAGCGATGCTTGTAATGAATGAATCCGGTGAATTGGAGGAGTTTTCATGAATATTTCAGATGAAATTGCTAAGAGAGCTTCGGATATTGAGACGAGGATCCGTCGATTTCTGCCGGAGCAATATGAATATCAGAAGACGATTGTAGATGCAATGTCATACAGTGTTCTTGCCGGCGGAAAGAGGCTTCGCCCAATGCTGATGGAAGCCGCATATCAAATGTTTGATGGTACTGGACAAGATATTGATTCCTTTATGGCTGCGATTGAGATGATCCATACGTATTCGCTGGTACATGATGATCTTCCGGCTATGGATAATGATATGTATCGCAGAGGAAAGAAGACAACCCATGCGGTATATGGTGAAGCAATGGGAATTCTTGCCGGGGACGCGCTGCTTAATTATGCATTTGAGACGGTTGCGGATGCGTTGGTCCGCTGCAACGGTGACATGCGCATGATCAGGGCTTGTGCGGTGCTTTCCAGAAAAGCGGGAATCTATGGCATGATCGGCGGCCAGGTAGTAGATGTAGAAAGTGAGAAGAAAGGGCAGAAGGTTGATCAAAACTGTCTTGATTTTATATATCGGTTAAAGACGGGAGCTCTTATCGAAGCTTCGTTGATGATCGGTGCAATCCTTGCTGGAGCATCGGATGAGGATGTAACATTCATGGAGCAGGCTGGAACAAAGCTCGGTCTTGCCTTTCAGATTCAGGATGATATATTGGATGTGACCAGTTCGCTTGAAGTTCTTGGTAAACCGATTGGAAGCGATGAGCGAAACGAGAAAGCGACTTATGTCGCTTTTGAAGGCCTTGAAAAGGCAAAAACAGAGGTTGAGCGGCTTTCAAAGGAAGCCGTCCAAATATTGGATGGGTTGAAGAAAGACCATACATTCCTGAAAGAATTATTTTTGTATCTGATACATCGGGAATGTTAAGTAGTATGAGGTTATAATGGTTTTAGATCAGATAAAAGATGTAGGTGATATCAAAAAACTGAATGAGGAAGAACTGGAATCTCTTCGTTTGGAAATTCGTCAGTTTCTTGTGGAAAGTATCGCACAGACCGGAGGGCATCTTGCGTCAAATCTTGGCGTGGTGGAGCTTACGATGGCTTTGCATTTGTCTTTTGATCCGGCAGTGGACAAGATCATCTGGGATGTGGGGCATCAATCTTATACACATAAGATATTGACGGGACGTAAGGATGGCTTTGCTACGTTGCGGGAATATGGAGGCATGAGCGGATTCCCAAATACCCGGGAGAGTGAGACGGACGGCTTTAATACCGGACATAGTTCGACATCGATTTCCGTCGGACTTGGACTTGCCGAGGCAAGAGAGATTACCGGGGAACATTACCATGTAATATCGGTAATCGGTGATGGGGCCTTGACCGGCGGCATGGCGTTTGAGGCACTTAACAATGCTTCGCATTTAAAGAGCAATTATATCATAGTGTTAAATGATAATAATATGTCAATCTCTGAGAATGTCGGAGGATTAAATCGATATCTCAGCAATTTTCGTACAGCAGATGCCTATATGGATCTGAAAGATGGTGTGATTCAGTCACTCAGCAAGATACCGGTATACGGCGAGCGGATGGTTAAAAAAATCCGTAATGCCAAAAGCGGCATCAAACAGCTGTTTGTTCCGGGAATGTTTTTTGAAGAAATGGGACTTATGTATCTAGGACCGGTTGATGGCAGTGATATCAAGCAGATGCGCAAAGTATTCAGTGAGGCGAAACGTGTGCGTGGTCCTGTAATCGTACATGTGCTTACGCACAAAGGCGAAGGTTATGGTCCGGCCGAGCGGCATCCGGCACGTTTCCATGGGACTGCGCCTTTTGACATTGAGACAGGAGTTCCTCTTAGCAAGCAAAGTAAGGCACATTATACCGATGTATTTTCTACGGTTATGAAGAAGATGGGAGAACGTGAACCGAAGCTTGTTGCAATTACTGCAGCGATGGAGATGGGAACCGGATTAAAGCGGTTTCACAATCTTTATCCGGAACGATTTTTTGATGTGGGAATTGCAGAGGAACATGCAGTCACTTTTGCGGCAGGTTTGGCAAAGGCCGGATTGAAACCGGTGTTTGCCGTGTATTCTTCGTTCCTGCAGCGTGCGTTTGATCAGATTTTACATGATGTTTGTCTGCAGAAGCTTCCGGTTGTTTTTGCAATTGACCGGGCAGGACTTGTCGGTAAAGACGGAGCAACACATCAGGGAATCTATGATCTGTCGTATTTATCCGCTATTCCGGATCTTACGATTATGGCTCCGAAGAATAAATGGGAGCTTTCCGATATGCTGAAATTTGCAATTGCAGCGGATTACCCTGTGGCAATCCGTTATCCGAGAGGTAATGCATGCGATTTGTGGAAGGAACAACGTGCTTCTATTGTAAGAGGCAAATCAGAAATCTTATGCGAAGGAGAGGATGTGGCACTTTTTGCAATCGGAGCAATGGTAGAGATTGCATGGAATGTGAAGGAGAAACTTTCCAATCGTGGAATTTCTGCAACGGTTATTAATGCAAGGTTTATGGCGCCTCTTGATGAGGGGGCGATTCTTTCGGCTTCGGAAAAATATCCTCTTATTGTAACAATGGAAGAGAATATAGCAAGTGGTGGCTTTGGAGAACATATTGCGGCGCTTCTTGAACGGGAGGGGGCAAAGGCCGGATTGCTTACAATCGCAATTGAGAACCGATATGTGGAACACGGTGATGTAGAAACACTCCGCAAAGTACTTGGAATTGATGCAGATACAATAGCGGAAAAGATATGTGAGGAATTATGAAGGAACGATTGGATGTTTTATTGGTAAAGCGAGGTCTTGCGCCATCCAGAGAGAAAGCAAAGACGATGATCATGGAAGGCAATGTCTTTGTGAATAATAATCGGGAGGATAAGGCAGGAAGCGCTTTTCCGGATGATTGCCAGATTGAAATTCACGGAAACACACTCAAATATGTGAGTCGTGGCGGATTAAAGTTAGAAAAAGCAATGACACATTTTGGAATTCAGTTAGAGGGCAAGGTGTGCATGGATATCGGCGCTTCGACGGGCGGATTTACGGATTGCATGCTGCAAAACGGAGCAAGTAAAGTATATTCCGTCGATGTGGGGTACGGACAGTTTGCATGGAAGCTTCGTCAGGATCCACGTGTCGTCTGCATGGAGAAGACAAATATTCGTTATGTAACCCCGGAGGATATAGCGGATAAATTGGATTTTGCCTCAGTGGATGTCTCTTTTATTTCGCTGACGAAGGTATTGGGACCGGCGTATGCTTTGCTGAAGGAGCATGGGCAGATGGTCTGCCTTATTAAGCCGCAGTTTGAGGCCGGTCGTGAAAAAGTCGGAAAGAAAGGCGTAGTCCGTGATAAAGCGGTGCATGAAGAAGTGATTGAAAAAGTGATCGCTTTTGCATTGGAAACCGGTTTTAGCGTACATAATCTGGAGTATTCGCCGATCAAGGGACCGGAGGGAAATATTGAGTATCTAGTCTATATTGAAAAGGATGAAGCTGCAGGTAAGGATGCTGTTGTAGATGTTCATGCGGTTGTGGAAGCCGCACATGGAGAGTTGGATAAATAAAAATGCGCAATTTTCGATTGATAACGAATGCTTATAAGGATAAAGATCTTCATTTGTCACGCCGTATTGTCTCTTATATTGAGGATAAAGGCGGAAGAGCCGGAATCAGTGTCAGCAATATAGAAGGGGTGGTTGCGGAGGATTTTCCTCTTAAAGATATCCCGGGCGACACCGAATGCATTATGGTGCTTGGCGGAGATGGAACCCTGATTCGGGCAGCAACAAAAGTTGAATCGCTCGGAATTCCTCTGATTGGAGTTAATTTGGGAACACTTGGCTATCTGTGTGAGCTTGAAGAATCGACGGTGTTTGAGGCGATTGATCGTCTGATGGCGGACAACTATACATTGGAAGAACGTATTATGCTTAGTGCTCAGATTGATGGCAGTGAGCATACACAACTTGCACTCAATGATGTGGTGATTCATTGGGCAGGAGATCTTTCTATGCTACAGATGAGGGTATATGTTAACGGAAAATTCCTGACCACTTATCATGCAGACGGAATTATTGTTGCGACACCGACAGGATCGACGGGATATAATCTGTCTGCAGGAGGACCTATTGTTGACCCTAAATCAAATATGTTACTTTTGACACCGATCAATGCACATGATCTCAATGGACAAAGTATTGTTTTAAGTGCGGATGATGTGGTTGAAATTGAAATGGGGAGCAGACGTTTCCAGAAGGATGAGAAGGCGTGTGTTAGCTTCGACGGTGATACCACCATTCATTTGAAAGTTGGAGACCGACTGAAAGTTGCCAAAGGAAACAGTGTAATACAGATCTGCAAGCTGAATAATCAAAGCTTTCTTGAAATACTTCGTAAGAAGATGCAAAGATAGGAGAAGGACTATGAAGACGAGACGACAGGCTAAGATACTGGAACTGATTCAACAGAATAATGTGGAGACACAAGAAGAGTTATCGGCTTATCTTGAACGGGAAGGTTATCAGGTTACACAAGCGACTGTATCGCGTGATATTCGGGAATTGAAACTGACAAAGATTGCGACAGATAACGGAAGACAGAAATATGCTGTGATCGCTGATGCTGATATCGGAATGCTCGAAAAGTATGCTCGTGTATTGCGTGAGGGATATGTGTCAATGGATATTGCTCAAAACATCCTTGTTATCAAGACCGTATCCGGTATGGCCAGTGCCGTGTGTGCTGCAATCGATGCGATGAAAATGAACGAAGTTGTGGGATCCATTGCCGGCGACGATACCTTAATCTGTATTATCCGGACGAATGATGATGCGGTTATGACGATGAAAAAGCTGCGCAAACTTGTGGAATAAAAACATATGCATACTTTGGGATAGGCGATTGCGAAACTCCTGTGGCGGCGTGCTCCGGCTGGGCTGACCCGGTGG
>URQG01000053.1 GCA_900549895.1 uncultured Lachnobacterium sp. | reverse complement strand
GAGATTACTACGCGTCTCGTGGGCTCGGAGATGTGTATAAGAGACAGACACAGAATGTATGGACCGAGCATGAAATCATTGATTATGAACAAAACACTGAAATTGTTAAAGATGATAAATTGTCTCAACAGAAGGAAACAAGTCAGTTAGAAAGTTCTGTAACGGAGGAGAATATTCAAGATAAGGATATTGAACTTTATGTAAATATACTTCGAAATTATGTATTGGAGGGTAAGAATGATTTTACAGTTTCGTTTATTGATTTAGATGATGACGATACTAGAGATCTGGTTGTTTTCTTTGGAGAATCCCAAGCGGATGGTGCGTTTTTATTCACAATAAAAAATGAGAAAGCAGTTCAGATTGTAGCGGAAGGTGAGGATTCTTTTGGTCAATATGGGGGATTTACTTATAAAGATAAAGGAAATATTTTTGTGTCAGAAAATGAATCTGTAACAACAAACCAAATTAGTGATGAAATTGTCTATTATGAAATGGAAGAGGGGAAAGCAATCCGCAAAGATATAACAAAGAGCATCATGCAATTTGATAGTGATGAAAGCCATTTTTATGTAAATGACGCAGAAGTGGGAGATGCAGAACTTAATAATATTGAAGAAAAATATGGGCTATTGAAAATGACTACGGTAAGTTATTCTGACGGTGTTCATGTAATGAATGGGCAAATGGATGAAGTATATAAAGCATACAATAACAAATAAAATTCTTACATCCCCTATTAAGAGATGGGGGAAATGAAATGTATAAGTATTTATATGTGGAGTCAAAAGTAGCTGGTATATTAAGCGAGGTCGCAATTTATGAAAACAAAACGATGTGTAGCAGCAGCGCTTTTTATGATGATCATAATAGCAGTCGTTGGATGTGGGAAAAAGCAGAATAATGCAAAATCGCAATTCATAAAGGATTTCGATTTAAATATTTCAAAAAAAGATTGTGAATTTGAAGAACTGTACAACAATTATGAAGGCTTTCCATATGAGGGAATCGCTTTGTATAAGATAAGCCTGAATAAAGATGCTTTGGAAGAAATTATGGAGTGGGATAGTCTGCCGTATTCGAAAGAGGCGGATGATTTTGTGACAAGCGTATCTACTTATGTTGAACTTCCAGCAATTGAGGATGGATATTGGAAACTTGTTGATCGAAATCCGGGAACCGCAGAGTACACAAATGTTTCCTTTTGTGTATACGATGCGGATAAAGAGATTGCGTATCTGATCACAATGGATAGTTAGAAAAAGCTGGGCGGTTTGGAATAGAGTGAGATTCCAGACCGCCTTTTTGTTAGAAAATGATTGACAATGGTTATAAGTGGTTATATATTGAAAATAACTATTCATAACCATTGGAGGGTGTATGCATTTGAATCCGAAGCAGCGAATTGCGGAAATTGACCATCGATTACAGGAATTACCGAAGGGAACACTGACTTATAAGAAGATCAACGGTAAAAGCCAGCCGTATGTTCAGCGAACGGTGGAGGGCAAATCCGTCAGTTACTATGTGAAGATTTCGGAGCGCGAACAGGTTTTCCTTGAGTTTCAGGAGCGAACAGAACTTTTGGAGGAGAGAGAACATCTGCTCGCTTACGTGGAAAGTCTTAAGAAGATTTTATCACGCAATCCGTATCTGGATGCGAATGTCGGATTGGGATATCAGAATTTTTTGGATTTTGTGTGCGGGAAACAGTTCTATGTGGATAAGACGCATTTTATTCCGGAATGGCTGGTAAGCGATGCGCGGATTACATTGATCACAAGACCCAGACGGTTTGGCAAATCAATGCTTTTGAGCACGGTCAGGACATTTTTTGATCCGATGTATGCGGATCATCCGGAATATTTTAAGAAGCTTCAGGTATGGAAAGATAAGGATTGCAGGCGCTTATTCGGTACGATCCCGGTTATATCGGTCAGTTTCGGAAGTTGTAAAGGCAATCATTTTGAGCAGGCGATGCGGGGCGTGACGCTTGGTTTGTACAATATGTATGTTCAGCATGAATATTTGCGGGAGAGCTCTAGGTTGAATGAGGAAGAAAAGGCGGAATATCGTCGTATTGTCGCTTCTTTCTCGGAGCAACGGACGGAATATGTGGAGATCTCGATTCAGAAATTGTGTG
Organism: uncultured Lachnobacterium sp.; assembly: GCA_900549895.1. Classification (GTDB taxonomy): domain Bacteria; phylum Bacillota; class Clostridia; order Lachnospirales; family Lachnospiraceae; genus Roseburia. The sequence continues at coordinate 7,647 of URQG01000053.1, read as the reverse complement.
AGCTATTGTATAAGCATTACGGAGCGCTTCCGATTATTTTGATGGATGAATACGATACGCCGCTTTTGGAGGCATATACGGATGGTTATTGGGATGAGACGATCAATACGTTTCGCCAGTTGTTTCACACGACTTTTAAGGAGAATGATTTCTTTTATCGGGCGATCATTACAGGTGTGACGAGGATTTCCAAGAATTCGCTGTTTTCGGATCTTAACAATTTGGAAGTGGACACCGTTACCTGTGATGCGTACAGTGATTGCTTTGGTTTTACGGAGCAGGAAGTGATGGATGCGTTTAAGTGTCAGGATATTGATACGATCCGGGATGTAAAGGCAATGTATGATGGATTTACGATCGGCAGACACCGGGATATTTACAATCCGTGGTCGATCTGTAACTATATGCGCCAGCGGGAATTGATCGGATATTGGGTCAATACGAGCAGTAATAAGCTGGTGGGGGATATTATCCGAAGGCATCCGGTTGAGAGTAAGTATGAGATTGAGCGGTTGATGGCGGGAGAGTGTGTTCATAAGCAGATCAATGAAGGAATTACCTTTCAATATCTGGAGGGCGATGAGAATAGTTTGTGGTCGCTGCTTTTGGCGGTGGGCTACATTAAGGCGGAGAATATTGTACACAGTGTGGAAGGAATTGAGTGCGATGTCTCGGTGACGAACCGTGAAGTGATGGCGATGTTTAAGACCGAGATCCTTGGCATGTTTCACAATGGATGGTCGGCTTATGGAAGATTCGCAGAGGCTTTGCTTGCGCATAAGATGGAACTTATGAATGAGTATTTGCAGACGATTACCTACACTTCGATCAGTTATTTTGATGTTGCAGACGGACCGAAGGAGCGCACTCCGGAGAATTTTTATCACGGACTGGTGCTGGGGCTTATTGTATCTCTGCGGGATCGGTATCGCATTGTGTCGAATCGTGAGAGTGGCAGAGGCAGATATGATATTGCCATGTATCCGTTGCAGGAGAATACCGATGCGTTCATTATGGAGTTTAAAGTTCAGGATCGGAAGAAGGAAACCGATCTTGAACAGACGGCAAAGAATGCGTTGCAGCAGATCGAGGATAAAAATTATGCTGCGGATCTTCTTGCAGCCGGCATTCCGGCGGAGCGGATTTATAAGCTTGGGTTTGCATTTGCGGGAAAAGATGTGCTGGTGATTTCGGATCGGGAGTCATAAAGTGTTGGTATGGAACGAAAAATATTAGATGATCTACTGAAATGGAAAAATTCAAGCAACTGTTTCCGGATAAGGTAAAGCTGCGCATCCGGTTTTCTCTTGACAATTTGAAACTGGACGATGACATGCTCAATATTCCTCTTTTTATGGCAGATCAGACGGATCGATTGATAGGAATTGCGTTAAATCATATTTGCGAGAGAAAAAATGAGCATTTTCTATTGACCTTATAGTTGCTATAAGCTTTATAATCGGGGAAATAAAGCAAGCTATTAAGGCAGGAATTGGAAATAGTCCGATTCCTGTCTTATTTTTATTGGACGAGTATTCCATTTTGGACGAAATTGCGATACCATAGAAACGGAGTATAAAATTTAACAGGAGTGAGGTAACAAAGAATGAAAAAACGCATTTTGTCAGCTGTGCTGACAGGAGTATTGCTGGTTGGACTGGTGTTTGGTGCCGATTATGCTGCAAGCCATCCGGCGGAAGCGAAGCTGGATATGGAGAATGCCACCGCGCTGTCACTGATGCAGCAGCTGAACACAGCGGATGAGAATGTGATCGACGACAAGTATCGCACATTTTACGAGGTGTTTGTGTACAGTTTTTACGACAGTGATGGGAATGGAATCGGCGATCTGCAGGGACTTATTGATAAGCTGGATTACATTAATGACGGAGATCCGGCAACGGACACGGATCTGGGATGCAACGGAATCTGGCTGATGCCGATTATGCCGTCTAGTACCTATCACAAATATGATGTGACAAATTATGAAGAGATTGATCCTTCATACGGAACGCTGGATGATTTTAAGACGCTGATCGCAGAGTGCCATAAGCGCGGAATTAACGTGATTATCGATCTGGTTATGAACCATACATCATCCCACCATAAGTGGTTCCGGGAAGCAAGCCAATATCTGAAAAGTCTTCCGGAAGGTGTCGAGCCGGATGCTTCTGAGTGTCCATATGTAGAGTATTACAATTTTTCAAAGGAGCGGAATGGTGGATATAACCAGCTTGAGGGAACGGACTGGTATTATGAGTCACAGTTCTGGAGCGAGATGCCGGACCTCAATTGGGATAATGATGCGGTAAAGGCAGAGTTCGAGGATGTAGCAAAATTCTGGCTGGATCTTGGTGTGGATGGTTTCCGATTGGATGCGGCAAAAGAATTTTACAGCGGAAATAATGAGAAAAACATCGAGATATTGAAGTGGTTCAATGATATGGTTAAGGCACAGAAGGAAGATGCTTACATCGTGGGTGAAGTGTGGATGGATAGCACGATTTACACACAGTACTATGCGAGCGGCATCGACAGTTTCTTTGATTTTGATTTTGCCGATAAAGACGGTGTGATCGCGAAAACCGTCAATGGTATCAGTAAAGCAGCTTCCTACGGAAAAAATCTGGTCAACATTCAGGATCTGTTGAAAAAATCCAGTGATACTGCAATTGATGCGCCTTTTTATACAAACCATGATATGGCACGAGGCGCCGGATATTATTCCGGAGATAACAGCGCGGCGCAGACAAAGATTGCTGAGGCGATGAACCTTCTGATGACGGGAAATGTATTCCTCTATTATGGTGAGGAACTGGGCATGAAGGGTGCAGGCAAGGATGAGAATAAGCGTGCACCGATGTATTGGTCGCTCGACGAAAATGCGGAAGGAATGTGCGATGGGCCGAAGGATATGGAGCCGATCAAGATGAAATACGATAGTCTTGAGGAGCAGGAAAAGGATGGTAATTCCATCTATAATTATGTGAAGCAGGTGATTGCTCTGCGTAACCAGTATCCGGCGATCGCAAGAGGTGAAGTCGCATTCGATGAGGGAATTTCAGACACCAGCATCTGTGCCATCCAAAAGACATACGAAGATGAAAAGCTTACGATCGTATTCAATATCTCTGCGGAGTCCCAGACGGTCGATCTGACAAAATCAAGTCTTGGAGCTGCAGCAGACGATGCCGGTCTTCAGATTGCCGGTGAATTGATCGATGGGACAGAAGTTGTTACGCTGGAAGACAACACGCTTACCATGCCGGCATATTCGATTGTTATTTTAAAGTAAAAGTTAATGGGAAAGCATCGATTTGCAGTTGACAAAAGCGAATGGACGCGTCTATAATAAATGCAATTGAAGCAACGAAAAGCGAAGACAGGAATCAGTACCGCTTTGTGAAACGCACAGAAAGTAACCGGTTGATGAGAGGTGCGCGGGAAACAAAGATGGGAAGTACCCCCTCGAGCTGCACACTGAACACTTTGATTAAGTCAGTAGGCTGTGACGGATTGGTGCACGTTAAAAGCACCGGAGTGTTGTCGGACACTCATGGAGGTAAGTTGTGCGAGCAGCTTACGAATTAAGGTGGTAACACGAGATATCCCCCTCGTCCTTATATAGGATGAGGGGATTTTTTAATTCGTAGAAAGGAATTCCAACGGAAAACCTTTCTATACGACGAAATTTATTTTCAAAATGTAGAGTAAAATGGTGTCGCTGCCTTATTCTTTGCGACTTTCTTGTGATTTAGAGAGTGTTGGAATTTTGCTGTAATTCAGCAATTTCCGTACAGGGATGTACGGGAAAGGTGGCACTTCGCCCGGATGGCGAATTGACACCGGTTGCGTCATGATGAGATGAGGTATATTCAAAATTCTTACAGTCTCTTAGTCACAAAGAACCGGAGCAAAGAATAAGGCAGCGACACCATTTTTATATACAATTTTGGACAGAAATGAGGAGGAACAAAATGACAGTATATGACGAATTAGTTGCCCGCGGTCTGATCGCGCAGGTAACCGACGAAGAAGAAATCAAGGAATTGATCAACAACGGCAAAGCCGTATTTTACATTGGATTTGACCCTACCGCAGACAGTCTGCACGTAGGCCACTTTATGGCACTCTGCCTGATGAAGAGACTTCAGATGGCAGGAAACAAGCCTATCGCTTTGATCGGTGGCGGAACAGCCATGATCGGGGACCCATCAGGACGTACCGACATGCGTCAGATGATGACAAGAGAGACGATCAACCATAACGTTGAGTGCTTCAAGAAACAGATGAGCCGCTTCATCGAGTTCGGTGAGGATAAGGCGATGCTGGTCAACAACGCCGATTGGCTGATGGATTTAAATTATGTAGACGTGCTTCGTGAAGTCGGTGCACATTTCTCCGTAAACCGCATGCTTACCGCAGAATGCTACAAGCAGCGTATGGAAAAAGGCTTAAGCTTCTTAGAGTTCAATTACATGATCATGCAGAGCTACGATTTCTACACCTTATTCCAGAAGTACGGATGTAACATGGAGTTCGGCGGAGATGACCAGTGGAGCAACATGCTTGGCGGTACCGAGCTGATCCGCCGTAAGCTTGGCAAAGACGCTTACGCGATGACCATCAATCTGCTTTTGAATTCCGAAGGCAAGAAGATGGGTAAGACACAGTCCGGTGCCGTATGGCTTGATCCCAACAAGACCACACCGTTCGAGTTCTTCCAGTACTGGAGAAACGTATCGGATGCGGACGTGTTAAAATGCCTGCGCATGCTGACATTCCTGCCGCTCGAGCAGATCGACGAGATGGACAAGTGGGAAGGTGCTCAGCTCAACGAGGCAAAGGAGATCCTTGCATTCGAGCTGACCAAGATGGTACACGGAGAGGAAGAAGCACAGAAAGCAAAAGAAGCTTCCCATGCATTATTCTCTGGAGCAGGTGCTTCCGAGCATATGCCGACCATCGAAGTATCCGCTGAGGATTTCGCCGCAGGCAATATGGATATTATGGCAGTTCTCGTCAAGGCGGGTCTGTGTGACAGCCGTTCCGATGCGCGCCGTGCCGTACAGCAGGGCGGTGTCAGCGTAGAGGGCGAGAAAGTAACGGACATCAGCGCAAGCTACGCACTCGATGATTTTGCCGGAGAGGGCAAAGTCGTAAAGCGCGGTAAGAAGAAATTTGCAAAAGTTGTCGCAAAATAATGCTTTTTGCAGAAACAGGCAAAAGTTTGTGTTGACTAACGGTTTATACATCTGCTAGACTTGATAAAAGTCATGAGATTGACATACAATTTCATAGAACACCATGTGGGGGAGTAGTTCGCACACAGTGTGGTTTGTCAACAGTCCCGGTCGCAAGACCTGGCAAATCTTAAAGAATGAGACTCATGTATACAAGAATCGGATCTTCGGATTCCGGTTTTGTATGCATGGGTCTTTTATAGTTTGAGAAGGAAAGATGGGGCACAGGGCATGATGCGTGCGGATTTGGAGAACACTAGAAGAGAAAAGGAGATTACGCATGGCACTAGTTATTGAGTTATTCTTGATCGGAATCGGACTTTCGATGGATGCATTCGCGGTATCGATCTGTAAGGGTCTGGTAATGGAGAAAGTCAACAAAAAGCAGGCTTTCATCATTGGTCTGTATTTCGGTGGATTTCAGGCGCTGATGCCTTTGATCGGATGGTTTTTGGGCATTCGTTTCCAAAAGTATATTACCTCGATCGATCACTGGATTGCATTTGTATTGCTTGCATTGATCGGCGGTAAGATGATCGTTGAGGCGATCCGTGATCCGGATGTGGAAGAAATCGGAAAGAAGGATCAGCCGCTTGACCATAAGGAGATGTTTCTTCTGGCGGTCGCAACCAGCATCGACGCACTGGCGGTCGGAATCACATTTGCATTCCTTGATACACCGATCGTTGAGGCGATCGTGATCATCGGTCTGACCACATTCTTCTTATCGATCATCGGCGTAGTTGTCGGTAATTTCTTCGGGACGCGTTATAAGAAGAAAGCGGAGATCGTCGGAGGTATCATTCTCGTAGCCATCGGTGTCAAGATTCTGGTTGAGCACCTTGGAATATTGTCATTTTAGAAAAGTGGCGAATTTTTAGAAAAGTTATTACGCAAAAAGGAGGTCGTTATGACAGAATTCATTACTAATTGTTCCCTGCCGATCGCAATCGTTTTTCTTGTGATCGGGTTTGTGCTTCTGGTAAAAGGTGCGGACTTCTTCGTAGAAGGAAGTTCAAGCATCGCCAAGAAATTTAAGGTTCCGTCCATTATCATCGGACTTACGATCGTTGCGATGGGAACCTCGCTTCCGGAGGCTGCTGTGTCCGTGACTGCGTCGATTGCGAACAAGAATGCGCTTGCGGTCAGCAATGTCATCGGATCGAATATTTTTAACCTGATGGTCGTCATCGGTGTGTGCGCGATCATGACGCCGGTAGCGGTACAGGCGGTTACCATCAAGCGTGATTTTCCGTTTTCCGTAATCTGTGCGATCCTGTTGCTCGCGCTTGGAATGATCGGACCGATGTCGCTCGGACATATCGATGGTGTGATTTTTCTTGTTATATTTGCCGGATTTATCGCTTTAATGATCAAGAGTGCGTTGAAGGCGAGCAAAGAAGGAAATGCGCTTGCGAGTGAGGAGATTGAAGCTGCTGAGGGGATCCAGATTCTTCCAATGTGGAAAAGCCTTTTTTATATCGTAGGCGGCGGAGCTGCGATCATGATCGGTGGCGATGTGGTTGTCAATAGCGCCAGCAATATCGCAGCAAAGTTCGGAATGAGCCAGACACTTATCGGACTGACCATCGTATCCATCGGAACCTCACTTCCGGAGCTTGTGACATCCATCGTTGCAGCCCGCAAGAACGAAGTGGATATGGCGCTCGGCAATGCAATCGGTTCGAACATATTTAACATCCTGTTTGTACTCGGAATTGCCGGCGCAATCAGTCCGATGGCATTCCTTGCGGAGAACATTATCGATATCATTATCCTGCTGGCGTTCAGCCTGATCGTGTGGCTTTTTGCATTCACCAAGAAGGAGATCAAGCGTGGCGAAGGACTCATTATGGTGCTGTTGTATGCACTGTATGTGGTGTATATTTGTATGAGATAAAAGAAAATATGAATGGAGATTTAACCTCGGAGCTATACGCTCCGAGGTTTTTTGATAAAATCTACATCTTTCGATTCGTTGTATGATATAATCATGTTGGGCTTTATAGTACAAAGGAGAAGAACGATGCTTGTATATTTGATGATGATAGATTCGCAGGAAGATCAATCGAAATTTGAAAAGGTTTATCTTACATATAGAGGGTTAATGTATCATGTGGCGTATAAAATTTTGAATAACAAACATGATGCAGAGGATGCCGTTCATTCTGCCTTTATAAAAATCGCAGAGAATATACAAAAAATTGATGATCCGGTGTGTCCAAAAACACAAAGTTATGTCGTTACTATAGTTGAGAATAAGGCGATTGACCTTTACAGAGCCAATAAAAGAAAAAATAGCAGTTTATATTTAGACGAAATTTCCGGAATTGAAGTAGAGGCAACCTGCGTTCATGGTCTGGCGGCTTGTATCTGTCTCTTATACACATCTGACGCTGCCGAC
>URQG01000052.1 GCA_900549895.1 uncultured Lachnobacterium sp. | reverse complement strand
ACGAGATTACTACGCGTCTCGTGGGCTCGGAGATGTGTATAAGAGACAGGTTGATGATCGTCTGGTAATATTTGCGGACTCTCATCATGATGATGTTCCATACAGCATGGAAGATCTGTATCAGTGGTTCGAAGCAACCGATTACAAGGTACTTAAGCTGACGAAAGACTGTGATGGCGGTAATTATGCAGGCGGGCTAAAGTTTATGCTGCGGTTTATGTTGTGTTATGCAAAGGCACGGTATGTGTTTTTGTGTGATAATTTTCTTCCGGCAGCATCATGTAATAAGAGAGAGGAAACAACGGTCGTACAAATGTGGCATGCCGGCGGCATGCTAAAAAAGTATGCATATGATACGCCGCGGGATATTCCTGCGTACTATAAGGGGAATGTTTTTAAGAATTACTCTTTGATCCTTACAAGTGCCGAAGCATGTAACAGAGCCTATGTAAGTGGGATGCGTGCTTCACCGGATATTGTTAAGGCGTTAGGATTAAGCCGCACCGATCGTTTTTATCGGCAGAGTTACAAGAAACTCTGTGAGGACGAATTTTATGCGATGTATCCTGAGGCGAGAGGGAAGAAGATCGCATTGTGGGCTCCGACCTTTCGGGGAAATGCTTCGCAACCTGAAATTATCGATTGTTCCTTTATCGGACATTTGCGCAAACAGCTTGGAAATGAATGGTTTTTGGTTGTGAATCTGCATCCGCATATGCAGAAGCACCTAAAAGGAGAACATTGTCCGATTCCAACGGAGCGAATTCTGCCGGTTACGGATGTTCTTATATCGGATTATTCATCGGTAATATATGATTATTTACTACTGATGAGACCAATTGTGTTATATGTACCGGATCTTGACTACTTTGAAAAGAATGATCAGTTTTACATTGATTATAATGAGATGCCGGGCATAATTGTAAAAGAAGAAAGTAAGTTATGCGATGCAATCGTACATGCTGAGGATCGCTTTGACAGGGATAAAATGCAGCGATTTAAAGCAAAGTACATGAAGGCATGTGATGGTCATGCTTTGGAAAAGTTAGTCGATTATTTACAATTATCATAAAAGTGGAGGATAAATATTATGGTTTCAGCATTAATTTTTGCAGGTGGAATTGGACAGAGAATGAAGTCTCTGGATATTCCGAAACAGTTTTTGGAAATTGAAGGAAAGCCGATTATCGTACGAACAATGGAGCATTTTTCCAACCATCCGATGGTTGACAACATTGTCGTAGTTTGTGTTGAAAACTGGCTGGATGTCTTAAATCAGGATATTGAGAAATTCGGAATAAAGAAAGTAATTAAAACAGTTCCGGGAGGAGCAACCGGTTATCATTCCATTCATAACGGACTGTTAGAGGTCGCAAAGGTTGCGAATGATGATGATATTGTCCTTATCTGTGACGGTGTCAGACCGATGCTTAGTGAAGATCTGATCACAACCTGCATCGAGGATGCCAGAAAGTATGAGTCTGCAGTACCGGTAACTCCAAGTATTGATTCTGTTCTTTACAGTGAGGATGGAGAAAATTGCAATAAAAATTATGAACGAAGAAAAATGTTCATTACACAGGCTCCGCAGGGATACACCATGCGTAAGATCATGTGGGCTCATGAACAAGCGGAAGAAAAGCATCTTGATCCGGTTTCTTCAGGAGAATTGTTAATTGAATTAGGAGAAAATATTCATATTTTCCAGGGAATCAGAGAGAATATTAAAGTGACAACACCGGAAGATCTCGAATCGCTTCGTGCAATACAATATTATGAGCATTATAAGCAGTTTGCAAAAGAAGTATTGAAATACGGATTATAAGAGTGGAGATAAGGCAGCTGAAAAGCTGTCTTATTCTTGCAATATGTCAAAGGAGAAAAAGATGAGTTTCATAAAAGATTATGTAGGAAAAAACTTATACAAAGATGTTACCGAGATTGCAGATACACCGATCGACTGGAATAAGTTTACGAATAAGACGGTTTTGATCACCGGAGCAAACGGTTTTATTGCATACTATCTTACCCTTGCTTTGTTGCTTCAAAATGACCGTAAAAATCTCGGAATTACGGTAATGGGATTGGTTCGTAATCAGGCAAAAGCAGAAGCAAAATACGGAAAAATTCTGGAACGGTCTGATTTGAAACTGGTATCGAAAGATGTATGCGGAGATTTATCGGATCTGGAGCATGCGGATTATATCATTCATGCAGCAAGTCAGGCAACACCGTATTATTTTGAGAATGATCCGGTTGGAACAATTGAGGCAAATACATTGGGCACTTCCAATATTTTACAATATGCCTGCAGGGAAAAGACACTTGGGGTTCTGATGATTTCGAGTTTAAAAGTATATGGTGAAGTGAAAAACGGAAAACCTGAGATAGAAGAAGAGGATCTTGGGTATATTAATATTGATGATTATCATAACTGCTATGCGACCGGAAAAAGAACCATGGAAACCGTATGCAATTGTTATGTAAAGCAGTATGGACTTCCGGTTAAACTGGCAAGACCGAGCTATATTTACGGAGCCAGCACGTTGCAGGATGATCGTGTATGGGCACAGTTTTTAGCAAATGTTATCCGAAAGGAAGATATTTTGCTGAAAAGTAACGGCGGAGCGTATCGTTCGTTCTGTTATGTGACGGACACGGCAAGTGCTTTACTTACGATTTTACTCAATGGAGAATCCGGTGTGCCTTACAATATTTCCTCAAAGAATTCGGATGTTACCATTCGCAATTTTGCAAAGGCTGCCACAGAGGTATTCCCGGAGAGAGAGTTGAAACTGTCGTTTGCGAATAAGGAGGATGAAGCGGAACCGGTATTGGATTATTCGGAGAAGACACCGGAGATTCTGTCAAGTAAGCGATTACAGTCATTAGGCTGGAGTGGAAAGATTGACATCAAAGAAGGAATCAAACGTGCGGTTCTGACAATGGAAGAAAGAGAAAACTAGAAATGAAACGCATTATAAAATATATAAGCCTGATTTTGGCTGTTGTGACAGTACTTTTGTTCGGTACTGATACAAAAGCTTATGCGGCACAAAATCAGGAAATGAATTTATATGGAATATATGTGAATTCGAATGAAAAAGGTGATTCCGTTTTACTGGAATCAAAAGGGCATTATTTACTTATGGATCTGGGCATGTCTTCACACATGCCTGCAATCTGTCAGGAACTTGATCGATTGGGTGTTACCAATATTGATCTGTATCTAAGTCATCTGCATGTAGATCATGTGGGAGGAAGCCGTCAGGACTGGCTTTATGGATTGAAATATCTGTATGATTACGGAATACAGATTGATACTTTGTATCTCCCGGACCCGGTTGTTGCACCGGAATCCGTCGGCTATGCACAGAAGTATGAAGCTTTGCGTAATTTTATGGATCAGTATATGGGCGGAAGAAACTCCATGGTATATCTGCAGAAGGGGACTTGTTTTCGAATCGGGGATGTTATGGCAAATGTAATCGGTCCTGATCTTGATTTCGTAAACAGTATTCATCCGTCAACTTATAATGGTAAAGTTTCGGAAGGTGATATTGGTACAGAATATGGTGATCGGGTCCCGAATACGTATTACGAAAACAATTGCTCTCTGATCACAAAATTTACCTGTGGAGATGTGTCATATCTTACAACAGGGGATATGCTTAGAGATGAAGCGGATTCTCTGGTAAAGACATTAGGCTATGAATTGCATGCAGATATTTACAAGATGGCACATCATGGTACTGCGACAGGTAATACGTCGATGCTGCTGAATTATGTCGATCCGATATATTCTTTTGCACAGAATGCGGGAAATGCTTATATTGACGCGCAAACCGGAGAGTGGCGGTTTGATAGTTCATGTAAAGTTACACGTGCAACCAGTATGCCTTACTATATTGCATCTGAAAAGAAAACAATCATTTACCATGTCAAAAATGGCTCTATTGAGCTGTATAAAGGCAATACGATTCCGACCGCAAAGAAACTGACCGGATGGGTTGGCGTATACGGTGCGGACGGAACGAACCGCCAAAAGGACTTTTACTATATTGACGAAGACGGAATGCCATTAACCGGTATTCAGGAAATCGGAAATCGTACGTACTTCTTTAATGAAGGAGGTCGTATGGGATACGGTAATTATGATAAGTTTGGTAACTATGATCCGTGGGTTGTTTACAAAAATGGGAAAAAGCGGTATTTTATGTGGTCTGAAACAGGAAATTTGGCTTACATGAAAACCGGCTTTTCAAAAGTGAGAGGTGTATTGTATTATTTTAACAGCGAGGGAATCAAACTCGAAGGGGACGAAGATTTTTCGCTGAGAGACATTGGAGCATATACCTATGGTGTAGAACCGGACGGAGAGATCGTGACGGATCAGCTTCGTAATTATGAGAATCAAAATTATTACTTCCAGTCAAATGGAAGGATGGCCCAGCAGCAGTTTGTTGAATTGGATGAAGGAACTGCGTATTTTGGCGTCTATGGAACGCAGGTATTTGACAAAATGGTGACCAGGGGAGGTAAAACCTATTATCTGGATGAATCCGGTTATATGGTGCAGGACTGTTTCCTGGAGATGAATGGAAAAGAATACCATTTTGATGATGACGGCGTTATGGCATGCAGGAAATTTGTTCGACGCGCCGGTAAAACTTATTATTACGGAAAATACGGAACAAAAGTTACCGATCAGTTTATTACGCTTGCCGGTAAAGAATATTATTTGGATGAGCAGGGTGTCCTGATGCGCAACACAATGTTTGATGTGGGGAATAGTACCTATTATGCCGATGCAAACGGAGTATTGGCTACACAAAAGAAGGTAAAATACAGAGGACATATTTATTATTTCGGAAAGTATTCTACAATGGTAAGAAATAAGAAGGTAAGAATACAGGGAGCTGCTTATTACTTTGGACCTGACGGACAGATGTATACAAGCATGAAAACGACAATTGGAAAGAAAACGTATCAAATTGATTCGGAAGGTAAAATGAAGATCGTAAAGTAAGGAGCGTAAGATGAAGCCGTTGATATCAGTTATAATACCTGCCTATAATGCCCAAAAGTACATTCGGCAGGCTGTGGAATCCGTGATACAGCAGACCACCGATGCAGATATCGAAGTATTGGTTATTGATGATGGCTCGACAGATTCTACGAAAGAAATCGTGTTTGAGATACAGGAGGAATGCCGAAGTCGAAAAATGGATCATCGAGAAATCTGTTATTGCCCAAATGAAAAGAATATGGGGGTTGCAGAATCGAGAAATAACGGAATAAGGAAGGCAGGCGGCGCGTATATTGCTTTTTTGGATGCGGATGACTGGTGGGAGACCGATAAAATTGAAAAACAGCTGCAGGCGCTTGAAGCATCCAATGCAGCCTTATGTGCCACGGCACGTGAACTGGTGAGGGCGGATGGAAAGCCTTTGGATCGTATTATTGAAATTCCGGAGCGTATACAGTATCAGGCCTTATTAAAGACAAACTGTATTCCCTGTTCTTCCGTACTCTTAAAGACAGAGGTCGCACGAGAATTTTATATGTGCCACGATGAATTGCATGAGGATTATATCTTGTGGCTTAATGTCTTAAAAAGATATGGAGATGCCATCGGGGTGAATGAACCGTTGGTAAAATGCAGAATGAGCGAAGGCGGTAAGTCCAGAAATAAATTGAAGTCTGCAAGAATGCAGTATGGAGTATATCGATATATTGGTTTTGGTCGATTGAAAGCATTTTATTATATGATTTACTATACGGTTAACGGAGTACGGAAATATTTCTAAACAAATGAGGTAGACAAAGTTATGAGCACGGACAAGAAAACCAAGAGCAAAAAGTGGAAAATTTTCGCAGGAGTCATGCTTGTTTTACAAATACTTTTCAGCGCCGTATTGATGGCTGTTGTTGTTTGGCTGGATGTATTGCCAACAAAGTATATGTTATTTGTGGCTTTGATTTTACTGTGGCTTTTGACCATTGCATATGTCTTTTTGTATTCTAAAGTCAAAAACAAAAAGGGAAAGAAGCTTTCCGCACAAAAAAGAAAGAGACGTTTATATACAAAAAGAACGATCGGCTGTATCGTGACCTCGCTTACCATGGTTTTTTGCCTGATCGGCTCCTATATGCTGATCAAAGCGGGAGATACACTTCACAATATTGCAGACAATGTGGTAGTGACCGATACGGTGTCGGTGTATGCATTGGCGGATAATCCGGCACAGTCGGTGGCGGATGTCAAGGATGGTGTGTTTGCAATCACACAGAATTACGATTTTGAACATACGAAGAAAGTCATCGATCAGATTAACGAAAATCTTGGGACGGATATTCATACGCAAAGTTTTGATACGGTATTTGATATGGTAGATGCCTTATATGCCGGCAATGTTGATGCCATGATTTTAAATGCGGCATATGTTGATATTATTGAAGGTCAGAAAGGATATGAGGATTTCAGCAAGAAAACAAAGACTCTTTTTGATCATGAAATGCAATCGGTCGTTACGGATAATGTGGAATCGGGGAAAGATATTACGAAGGATCCGTTTGTCTTATATATCAGCGGTTCCGACACGCGTAATCAGAAACTGGCAACCAGCCGAAGCGATGTAAACATTCTTGCGGTTGTAAATCCGGAAACCAAACAGGTACTTTTGATCAACACTCCGAGAGATTATTATGTAAACACAACGGTAAGTGGTGAGATGAAAGATAAATTAACGCATTGCGGCATTTACGGAATTGATTGTTCTATGGCAACTCTTGGAAATTTGTATCAGGAACATGTTGATTATTATGTTCAGATCAATTTCAGCGGATTTGAAACACTGGTCGATGCAATCGGTGGAATTACGGTTGAAGCAGAGAAATCATTCCGAACCAGTGAGGGCGGTTTCTACATCAATCAGGGAACCAACCAACTGAATGGAAAAGTGGCATTGTCGTATGTCAGGGAGCGCAAGTCATTTGCGGATGGAGACAATGCGCGTGGACGCCACCAGATGCAGGCAATCGAGGCGATTATTAAAAAGGTATCATCCGGAACAACGATTTTGAATAATTACTCCGGAATACTAAGTAGTATGGAAGGGATGTTCTCGACCAATATGAGTTCATCGGATATCTCAGCTCTGGTTAAAATGCAATTATCGGATGGGGCATCCTGGAATGTGAAGTCTTTTGCAGTTACCGGAACCGGAGGCTCCCAAAAGACGTATTCGATGCCTACACAACGGAGTTATGTCATGTATCCAGATGAGACATCTGTCAATTATGCAAGTCTTCTGGTTGACAAGGTAATCGATGGTATTGCTTTGAAGGATGAAGATATGGTAATGCCTACTGCGCAATAAAGAACAGGTAAAACGGTCACAACGAAACACTTTGTGACCGTTTTTTGCTATAAAATTTTGAATGAGATTGGTTGTTTCCAAAGAGAAAATACGTTATAATATTTAAAAAGTTTAGCGCATTGAGAATGTGAATGGAAGGTATAAAATTGAAGAAAAATACATTACATAAGAGAAAAAGAGTCAGAAGAAGCCTGACAGGACTGGTCGCTGCATGTCTGCTGTTGGGAGAATGCTTCGGTGTACCTGCATCCGTACAGGCTGCGGTAAAGTGGTCACAGTTACCGGAGAATGACCAATTGTATCCCGGAGCCAAGAGCGCGGAAGACAGTGAACGTTATGTGTACATCCTGCCGAAGAAAGCGACAACCAGGAAGGGATGTACGGTAATTGCATATTTAGGGGAGTCACAGAACATTAAGCTGCCGAGTAAAATCGGTAATTATAAGATTACAAATTTTGGAACAGCCTTTACAACGTTGGCCAATATACAGGCGATTACGATTCCATCGGGATATACAACGATTGAATCGAAGGCTTGTGATGGCCGGAAACAATTGTATCGGATTTCGATTCCGGCAAGTGTGACCAGTATTGCGGAAGATGCGTTTGAAAAATGCGACCGGAATAAACTGACGATCGTGACGCCGTATGGCTCGGTAGCAGAATCCTATGCTTTTGCACATGGAATCCATTGTACAAACAGTACCTCTGTGCAGGTTTTACCAAACGGAACGACAATGTATGTCGGGGAACAGAAGACGATCACAATCCTTAATACGAATCAGGAAGCTGTCTGGAAGAGTTCCAATCCGGCGGTCGTTTCGGTGGACGCAAATGGTATGTTGACAGCAAAGAAGACCGGAACTGCAAAAGTATCGGTCACAGTCAGCAGTAAGACATACAGTTATACATTTAAGGTATCCGCAAGAACACAGAATAATGTGCTGAAAACGATATGGGATAATTATGTGACCGGTTCCATGAGCGACTATGAGAAGGCGGTTGCAGCGGAGCAGTGGGTATCGGCACATATTAAGACCGGTGGTACATCTTCCTCTGTTAAGACAGCACTCAAAAACGGTACCGTTAACTATACGGGACGTGCCAATACATATAAGAAGATTTTGGAGCATTACGGCTTAAAGGTTAACGTGGTCAAAGGCAGCAAGAATGTGGAAAATTCCGTTGTGATCGCAGGCAAAACCTATAAGGTTTCTGCTTTAACAAAGGTTCCTTCTTCTGATAAGAGTTATACGACCACAACCCTTGGAGGCGTTGCTATAAACAAGAGTACGATGAATCTGTCGGTTGGAGGAACCGATACATTTAAGGCTCTTGGAACAACGAAAAAGATTACCTATAGCAGCAATAACAAAAAGGTTGCTACGGTAACGACCAGCGGTAAGGTGACTGCAAAGGGAGCCGGTATCGCAACCGTAACTATGAAAATGGGTGCGAAAACTTATACAGTAAGAGTTCGCGTCAATAAGTGAAAGGAGAATTAATTTCATGAACAAATTAACCAAAAGAATCGTAAGTGTATTTTTGGCAGTTGCTATGATTGTTACAATCCTTCCTCCGGTGACAGCACAGGCCGCTAAAACCAAAAGCGTGGTATTGTACAAGGGAGAAGTTGTCGAAGTATCGGACAACTTTTATTCAACTGTTAAGTCGGTATCTTCAAGCAAGAAGGCCGTCGTAGCAGCAAAAAAGGATTCCAAACGTAACTATAAAGCAATTCTGACAGCAAAGAAAGCCGGAAAATCGACCGTAACGCTTAAGACAAAGAATGGCACATTTAAATATGCGGTGACTGTTAAAAACTATGATTTTACAGTATCTTTCAAGAATATCGGCAATGATTACCTTTTGATGTCCGTAAAGAATAATACAAAGACAACTTTTGATGATCTGCAGTTGACATATACTTTATGTAATTCTGCAGGAGAGGTCATTGAGAAAAAGGAAAAAATTGTTTCTGATCTTCTTCCTGGAAAGAAATCATATGAGAAGATTTCTGTATATGGAATGGATGTAGATCCTTCACAGTGTACAGCAAAGGCAAAAGCAAGCAGCAGATCGCTTGATGCAAAGTATACGAATCTGAATTCCAAGATTAAATTTACAACTTCGGAAGAAAAGTCCGGTGACTATACAGAGATTTCTGTAAAAATGAAGAATAATTCCAAGAAGTCAGCCAGAGGAACCGTATTTGTATTCGTATATGATGCAAACGGTAATATTCTGGATATGAGAGAAATCTATGTGGGATCATTTGATGCCGGTAATATCAAGACGGAGTCTGTCAAGGTATATAATTACATCGGCGAATATGATCATTGTGATATTGTTCCGGCGATTTATTCAAAAGAATATTAAAAAGAGCAAACATTTAAGGGCCCGACAGAAGTCGGACCCTTGTTATGGTTTGCGGATGATTAT
>URQG01000051.1 GCA_900549895.1 uncultured Lachnobacterium sp. | reverse complement strand
CGAGATTACTACGCGTCTCGTGGGCTCGGAGATGTGTATAAGAGACAGCTAAGATGCCGCATTAAGGCATCAGTTGATTTATAGTCTGTTTTCGCCATAGTATCTCCTAAGTGTTTGTGGTAATAAATTAAGTATAATACATGGTGTCATTATTAACAAGCTACAAGATAGGATTATTCTTTTTCTTAAATTGTTCCTGCACCGGATCGGTTTGTGTCCGTCCGAGATACCGGTCAAGATTTTCCTGTTTCCGCATTAAATCCCGCACCTCTTTTTCACAGTTCTTGTAGGTTGCGGTCAGTTCTTTTTTCTGCGTTTCCAATGCCTGATACTCGGCTCGCAGCTTATCCACATTCAATCCTTTTAGCTTGATGCCTGCTTGTTCAAGCACCCGCCTTGCACCGCCATATAGGATGATCTGGCTCTCGTATCTGCGAAAATAAGCGTCCGGGTTCTTGGCTTTCTTGTAGGCGATATGATAGGAGCGGTTGTCTTTGTACTGCTCGGCATATTTGATGATTTCAGCAAGGTCTTTCATGCGATGTTCCAGTTCCACAACGCTCTGTTTGGCGGACTTGCCCGCTTCGGTTTTTACAGTAATCTTATGCTCCAAATCGGAGAGAGAACCAGCTTCATTATAGCTTTGTGCGGCGATTTTCAGATTCTCGATTGCCGCCCACTGTTGCAGTCCGGGACTGTTCTGGAATTTCTCGTCCGAGGTGTCAATGAGCCTGCGGGTGGAGTAATCCTTTTTCGGGATAACTGCCTTTCGTTCCCACTTCTTTTCAATGCGTTCCCGGATACGTTCCTTTGTGTATTCTTTCCCTAAAGACCTAGCACTGCCACGCACAAAACGCTCCTTGTCCAGAGGTCGGAAAGAGATATATTTCGCAGCATCTTCTCCAAAAGTTTCCCCTTTGATTTCGTAACCTTTTGCCCGCATCAGAAGCAGAAATTCTTCGTAAGTGGAAGCCGATTTGATACAAAAATTGATGTCCCGCCGAAGCTGTGTTTTCCAGGTTGAACCATTCTGCTCAGACTGCCATTCCTTGTATTTTTTTCCACGTTCACCGCCGGGAATGATGACGGAAAGATTGTGTTCTTTGCACAGAGCATCACTCAAGTGGCGGATGCGGTGGTAGGTCTGTGTGCAGTCATGGTATTTGTTATATTCAATGTTGTCAGCCGCACAAAAGATGATATGATTGTGTATATGCCCCTTATCAATATGTGTAGTGACAACATACGAATATTTTCCTTCTAAAACCTTGTCTGCAAGCTCCTTTCCGATGCGGTGCGCTTCCTCATAACCGACCTCGCCCGGAGCAAAAGCCTGTATCAGATGATAGGCTTTGTTGGGACTGTTTTCCCTGCAATGGTCAAGCGTATATTTAAAGTCAATTGCTGCAGTTTCGGGCGCACACGCATAAGACGAAACATAGATTTGTTCATCGGTTTTGTCCGGGTTGCAGATATACTCTATGGCTTTATCAACGGTTGCTTTGATAGCATGGATTTTTGTGTAAGCCATACCTCATTCATCAACTCCTTTACTTCGTCTATGTCCTCCTGATAAATGTTTCCGGTGCTGTTTACCCTCTTTGCGATCTGGTTTAAACTGGAGCTGATACGCCCCAGTTCCGTATTGTAATTCCGCAGATAACTGTAATCGACATCATACACATATCCATATAAGATCAGCTTGCGCAGGAAAGCAGACATACTCTTCATGCCGGATGCTTTGAACTTGGTATTGAGGATGTACTGTTCATCATCGCTGAGATAAAATTGCACCGGATTGGTGCGGTTTCGCTTTGCCATTTCTTCCACTTCCTTTCTCTTTTTTGGGGTACAAAAAAACTGCTGTAAAATGTTCGATTTTTACAACAGTTTGTTTCAAGTTTTATTCAGTTTTGGGTATAACTACCCACAACAAATTGTAGCAAAAGTGGCAGGAAAGGTCAAGGTATTCCACAGGAAAATCAAAGAAAAAATAAAAGAGGGTTAGGGATACTTCCCTATGGAAATTCACACGCATATACGATAGGAAAGTGTGGGGAATTTCGCCTGTGTCATGACACAGGCAGTGCTTGCTAAGGTTGTTTTTTACCACTCCCAAAGGGTGTGGCGGATAGTAAATGTGGATAGTAAAGTAATAATATCAATATGACGATATAGAAAATGCGGGGAAGCATTGTATTTCAAAGAGTTTGAGATGTGTGTTTTCCGATCTTTTGAAAGAAATATTTGAATATTGAAACAGTGGGGTGGTGCAAGACTCTGCTGAATAATAGGCTTTTGCTAAAAGGTATCACTTTTGCGAAAATGTGTGATACCTTCTGGCAGGAGCCTTTTTATATAAAGATAACTTGACTTATAAATCTTACTGATGTAATATTTACACAAGTGCAGCAGGATTGCGGACGTTATTTTTTTTGTTACGAAATCTTACTCATGTAATAAAAAGAGAGGAGGAATGCATAGTACGATATATCCAGCAAAGAGAAATTTTTTTACTTCAAAATCCTACGAATGTAATATTTTGAAGATATAGCGTACATTGAAAATAGAATATGACCATATCAGCAAAGCAAAATGAATGGAGGTCAATATGAAGAAAGGAAAAAGCAGACATAAAAGAAAGAAAAGCAGGCTCCTATGGATTGCGATTGCTGTTATAGGAATAGCTGCGGTAATTTCTGCAGTATGCGTGGCAGGAATGTTGGCAACAAAGGAAAATGCCTGGAGGACACCGGAAGAACTTCTGGTGGAGTACATGGATCATATTCCAAAACAGGAGTATGAAGAAATGTATGCGATGCTACATATTGAGGCATCGGGGAATGTCAGTCAGGAGGATTTTGTAACTCGAAATTCAGCTATTTATGAAGGTATAGAAGTCCAGAATATGGCTGTTCAGATTATTGCATATGATGAGGAGCAAATGGCGGTAACCTACCAGACTTCTTTTGATACAGTTGCAGGAACTATCAGCTTTGAGAATGAAGCAGTTTTTCTGGAGGGCGAAGACGGGTATAAGTTGGTTTGGGATAATTCACTGATCTTTCCGAATTTAGCTTCTACTGATAAGGTAAGAGTTTCAACGACACAGGCAAACCGGGGAGAAATTCTGGATAGGAATGGACGAGTGCTTGCTGGAAAAGGAACTGCATCTTCGGTTGGAATCGTTCCGGGAAAATTGGAGAACAGGGAGGAAGCAATCGCCAAGATTGCAGAATTACTGGAAACCACGCCGGAAGTGATAGAGAAGAAATTGTCAGCACAGTGGGTAAAAGATGATTCTTTTGTTCCAATAAAAATGATTCCGAGAGTGGAAGAAATCGAACTGCTAAAAGTAGAACCGGACGAAGATGTATTGAAGGAGAAAGAAAGGCACGAAAGTTTGCTGGCAATTTCCGGAGTAATGATATCTGACGTTGAAGTTCGTGAGTATCCTTTAGGTGAAGCGGCTGCACATTTGGTAGGGTATGTACAAAGCGTTACTGCAGAGGATTTAGAAGAACATGCAGGAAAGGGATATACAGCTAACAGTGTGATTGGCAGAAGCGGAATGGAAGGTCTGTTTGAAAAGGAACTGAAAGGGCAAAACGGCTGCAGGATATACATTGTGAATTCGGAAGGCAAAGAGAAAGAAGAACTTGCTTGTATTTTAGTGCAGCACGGTCAGGACATTAAGCTGACGATAGATGCCAGTTTGCAGATTGCCTTATATGAGCAGTTTCAGGAAGACAAGAGCTGCTCTGTAGCCATGAATCCATATACCGGAGAAGTACTGGCTTTGGTCAGTACACCATCTTATGACAATAATGATTTTATCATGGGATTGTCCAGTGAGCAGTGGACAGCATTGAATGATGACGAGGATAAGCCTATGTATAATCGGTTCCGGCAAGTCTGGTGTCCCGGTTCGACATTCAAGCCAGTTACGGCTGCGGTCGGTTTGGAATCAGGAGCAATTGATCCAAATGAAGATTATGGTAATGTAGGATTAAGCTGGCAAAAAGATGCATCGTGGGGGTCTTATTATGTAACTACCCTTCATGCATATGAACCAGTTATTTTAGAGAACGCTTTGATTTATTCCGATAATATTTATTTTGCAAAGGCAGCATTAAAAATTGGTTATGAGGAAATGGAAAGTTCCCTGACACAGCTTGGCTTTAATGCGGAGCTGCCATTTGAGATTAAAATGGCAAAGTCGCAGTATTCCAATTCAGAAAGTATTGAAACAGAAATACAGTTGGCAGACAGCGGTTACGGTCAGGGACAGGTTTTAGTGAATCCATTACATTTGGCATGTATCTATTCTGCTTTCTGTAATGAGGGGAACATCATAAAACCTTATCTGGTCTATCAGAACGAGGTATCTGCAGAGTATTGGATATCAGGAGCGTTTTCCAGTGAAACCGCAAGTCGGGTATTGGAGGGAACGAAAAAGGTTGTAAACGATTCTCATGGAACAGGGTACGCAGCCCATCGGGATGACATAGTTCTGGCAGGGAAAACGGGTACAGCAGAAATCAAGGCATCAAAAGATGATACTTCCGGTACTGAATTAGGTTGGTTTGCGGTTTTTACAGCAGAAGAAACGGTGGAACGTCCTATATTGATTATCAGTATGGTGGAAGATGTAAAAGGAAGAGGAGGCAGCGGATATGTTGTTAAAAAAGACAGCTTGGTTTTGGAAGAGTGGTTTAGCCGCAATTAGTTTCATGTTGATAGTAAGTGTTTCGGGGTGTAGTGATACACCCCAAGAGGAAACAGCGGTTGTTGAAACGATAAGTGAGGTGCAGTTACCGGGACAAAAGGATGAAGAAGAAACCGAAAAGATGATTGAATGTTGTCTGGAACTTTATGAAAAGGCAGCAGAGGAAAATAAAATAGCTGATCTGGAAATGATTCGCAGCATTGTAAATCGGTTTGGAGAAAATGGGTATCCGGCAGTTGACAGCAGAAATCAGATTGATATGACTGAGGCAGAGCAGGTAGAACGGTTCTGTGAAATGGTGGATACGCAGGAAGAGGCTGAAATAACAATTATTGAGGTCAGTTACTTGGGCGGATTTGTAAAATATGATTTGGAAACAAAAGACGGAAATGTGGATGTGGTCAGAAGCTATTATAAGTACGAAAACGGAAACATGAAACGAGAGGTGACAGGAAGTTATCAGGCGGAGTATTGGAATTATACAGAAGACGGTTATCTTATGTTTTCAGGAGTTTGGTTTTCGGAAGAATTATATGTACTGACATTGAGCGGAGCGGAGGAGCATACCGCATTACGGGTACAGCCTTTGGATGAAACATACAGAGAGTTGAGTCGGAAGTATCTTCTTCCAATCGGCTTTGAACAGAATAATATGTTCATTGTAGATTGGAGCGAGGATGATTTTGGAGAATTGAATTTCTACGATATGTTTGACCTGCTCTATCCAAAAGTTTATGGGACAAATATTCCTTATGTTGCAGATGACAATTTGGGAGTTGGTGCTGTTTATCAAATACCCAAGGATGATTTTGAGCGTGTTATCCTGCCCTATTTCGATATTGATAGTGAAACATTGCAATCCAAAACCATCTATAATGCAGAGGATAAAACATATGAATATAAACCGAGAGGATTTGAGGAAGTGGAGTATCCGGAATACCCATATTCAGAGGTAATCGGATTCACAGAAAACGGCGATGGAACACTTACTCTGACAGCCAATGTGGTGTTTCCGTATGTGGGAGATTCTAAAGTATATGCACATGAGGTTGTAGTTCGTCCTTTAGAGAATGGAGAAGTACAGTATGTGTCTAACCGAATTATACCATCCGAGGATAATTGTGAGGAAACATGGCATACACCTCGCCTGACAGCGAAGGAATGGGATGAAATATATGGAGGTAAATGATGGAAGATGTGAAATGGATGTTTAGAAAGTGCGGATTTCCAATTTTGATATTCTTGTTTGTTGTTATAGTTGGTACGGTCTGTTGGGAAAAATTGAAAACGGAGAAACCTCAAAGTGTAGCAGAGGAAGTATGGGAACCTCCTGTAGAAATCGAGAACAGCGAAGAGGTATCGGTAGAGGAAACAGATACGGAATCTTCTATGGAGTCTGTATATTGGTTCGTGCCTCAATCTGAGGAGTGCTTAATTACAGATGAGGAAAAGAAAGAATTACAAAGTATGGTATTATCAGCAGCCGAATCAGTCAGTGAAATATATGTGGATATAGTAATTTCAGATGCACCAAACTATTCTTCTGGTATTAGTGACTTCACTAGCGAACAACGAAAAGTTGTTGTAGAACACTTGGGCAGTAAAGGATTGGTGAGTGTAGAAGAAGATACCAATATGCAGAATTATGAAAAAATAGAGACATTCTATGCTGAATATTTGGATGGTCATGATTCAATGGTAACAGTATTTGATGTACATAGAGATGGGTTGTTGGGTGCAGTAACTTTTATTTATCGTAAAAATAAATTGCAGACTTATTACATAGGAGTGCGATGGAAAGAAGGTGGGGTGCCGGAGATACAGGGTACTTCCGTTAGTGATGTGGCGGAGATCAAACTGACAGAAAAGGGTTATTTTATCTATGCGTATGAAGAAGTAATGGCTCATGCAGGTTTACGGGAGTATTGGAGAATAAAACCACTTTCAGATAAATGCAGAGAACTTACGGAAAAATACATATCGGGACTAAGCTATGTGAATTACAACGTGCTTGTTACAAACTGGGACAGCAATAATGTGGAGGACATACTGATGCCTTGTATGTATGAAGATATTTATCGGATTTATACAGGCGAAAATTTGAAAACGGAAGATTGGAAAATTCCGGGAGAGGAATTTGAAAAGATTATGACCACCTATTTTCCCGTATCGGTGGATCAGTTAAGAGAGCATTGTGGATATGATGAGGGCAGCAACAGTTATGAATATGAAATGATTTATGCCAGCCCATATCCGCCCTTTGGAGAGGTGGTTGATTATACAGAAAATGCGGATGGAACAATTACGCTTATCGTTGATGGAGTATGGCCGGATTACAATTCCGATCTCGCTTTTAGAAACACGGTTGTGGTCCAACCATTTGAAGATGGAACGTTCAGATATCTTTCTAATTCCATAGAGCAAATAGAATTGGAACTGCCGCCGATAGCAAGAACGAAAGGATGATTTTATGGTATTAAGGAAAAAAAGTATTCTACTGATTATGGTATTTCTGATTGGGTGTTTCGTATGTGCCTGCGGAAAAGAAAAGAGTGTTGTGGGTGAAACTCTTGTGGAAGATACGGAAGAAGTATCTTCCACGGAGGAAACAAAAAGCGCTGAGGAAGAAGCTGCAGAGCAGTGGGAAAAGGGCTATGGACTTCCAGTGGATGAACAGGAGGAAAAAGAAGCTGCGAATGACTGCAAAAAAATGATGGAACTTATTTTTGACATTTATAAGGATGCAGATAAAGGGACAGCATCCAATGTGGTTCTGAATGATGAAACGGTTCTGGAAATGCAGAAAAGGTTAATGGAAACAGGATGTCCAGTTTCCACTTTGGTAACATACTCCAATATGGAAAATTATGAAAGTGTGGATCGGTTTCTTGAAGAGTGTACGGATGGGAAAAGTGGTTCTGTTGTAATTTACGAGATACATGGTGATGGCGGTATAGGGAGAATGAAATTTATTTTTGACGGAACAGAGATGTATGTTGTAAGTGCAGGAAGTGTATGGAATAAAAATGGTAAGTCGGGAATGTCCTATATATCCTACACCAGAATAAAAGAGTGGAAATATACAGATAAAGGATGGTTCTGCTATGAGTTATGTGTGCCGGAGCCTCCAGAGGTTAGTGAAATTATGGATGGAAGCTGCCTGATCAGAATAAAACCTATGACAGAGGAACAGTGTGAAATGTCTGAACGTTGTGTTCGGGGGCTTGGATATCAGGGACAGAACCTTTTGTGTTCCAACTGGAATGTAGAAAATATGAGTGAGTTGGATTATAACGGAATGTTTGAATATCTGTATGGAATGAAATATGGAGAAAAGTTCAATTCTGAAGATTATCCAAATGGCATTCCTAAAGAAGAGTTCGAAAGTCTGATTATGGAGTATCTTCCCATAACAGCGGAGCAGATACGAGAGTACGCAGTATTTGATGAGGAAAACCAGACCTATCTTTGGGCGAGACTTGGGTGCTTCAATTATGCGCCTACCTTCTTTGGAACTTCTCTGCCGGAGGTTGTCGACATCAAAGAAAATCAAGATGGAACAGTCACATTAACAGTTGAGGCGGTCTGTGACATGGTCATTTGCGATGATGCAGTCATAACCCATGAACTTACGGTAAGGTTTGCAGAGGATGGCAGTTTTCAGTATTTGGGGAATGAAATCCTAAATGACGGAATTATGCATATACCAGATTACCAATACCGTATTAAAGAATGATTTGATAATACTGGTGTTTTATGGTATTTTTACAGATATGAAGAAAGGAGACTTACATGAAATATATTTATAAAATCACGGGAAAAGTAAGTTTAATACTATATATATTTATGTTGTATCAATTCTGGCATCTATGTCAATATGGTGGCTTGAGAAGGCATATACCGATGTTGGCGTTAGGTATAATAGGATTGGTTGGCACAGTGGTTCTCTGGCTGATTTCGAAAAGGCATAATCAAGAAGTTAATTCAGGAGATAATGGAAATAAGAAACTTTTCTATACGGAAATGATACTCCTTATAGCAGCAACTTTATTCTTTGGTGGACGTATCGTTTATTCTGCAGTTCCGTATCACGGGGCACTGTCTTGGAAACTTGATGAGTGGATGCGTAAAAAAGAAGTAGAACTGGAGCATAATAATCTTTTTGAGGATGGTGTAGAAGGGATTCTGATGGATTTGGATGAAGCATTGCAACTGCCGGAAGAACTCTATATTGCAAATAAATATCAGGTGTCATTTGATGAAAACGGAACGATTCAAAGGATTTATGCATTCATATATGGAAAAAATGAGGCTGGAGAGAAAAAAACGTATCTTATTGATTATGACGCAGACAGCAGTAATGATATGACTGTTTGGATAGATGGTAATGTGAATGGAGAATATAGTGACGATATGCGTTTGTCTCCAATGATTGAAATTTTGAACAATTCAGACTGGACGAGTCAGGTAGAGGCGTGGGCTGAAACATTTGAAGAGCAGCAGATTTATGAAATACTCTATATGGGGCGAAGATCTTTTAGTTCAGAGGAAGGCTTACAATATATTTCGGGAGATGCAGATGGTGATGGAACTGAAACAGGAACCGGCAATTTTACTCAGCTTAGAAGCGGTGGAGAAATCGTTGGGTTTGAGGTATCTTTGCATATTCCTGATTTAAATAGTGTCACACCTGTTCGATATATTATGGAGCCTGAGTACGTCAGTCAACAAGAATTGAAGCAGGAGAATACGATGCAGCAGGTGGAGGATGCTAAAGATACAGAAAGTTGGACTGTGGATCAAAGTGATGGAACTATGTATTTCTTTTTAGATGAAAATAATGGATGGCGTTTGGTGATAACGGATGCAGCTGCCGGAAGCAGATTTTATGTAATGGAAAAGACAATGGATGGTGGTTCTACTTGGGAATGCATAAATGATGATCCGTTCAGTGGACAATTGGGAGTTGCAGAAGGTTTAATATTTTATGATGAGAACTTTGGGGTTGCAGGAATTACAGGCGCATCCCAGTCCTATTCCCGCTTATATGTCACTCGCGATGGCGGAAGTGCTGTCTCTTATACACATCTCCGAGCCCACGAGACGCGTAGTAATCTCGTA
>URQG01000050.1 GCA_900549895.1 uncultured Lachnobacterium sp. | reverse complement strand
CCGCAGAATCATCCACACTGCTATCATCATAATCTTCCGAATAGTAAATAAAGTTTCCGCGATAAGTGTCAGAACATAAATTGGTTCTGTTATCAATAATAATCACAGATAACACATTATTTCCTTCCGGAACAGTGATTGGACCGCTATATCGTTTACTTTTAACATTAGGAGTCGATCCATCCCATGTATAATAAGCGCTGCATCCATCCGGAACAGTAACCGTAACGGATGTCTCAACCCCAAAGTCTCCTCCGTCCGGAGTGACGATCGGCATATCCGGAGCCGGAATCTGAATGGTATACTCATTGGATACCACATCACTGTATACTTCCTTTTCATTTCTGCATACAGCCTTGATCATATAGGTTTTGTTATTCTCGTTAAGTTCGATCGGCCCAGAATAAATAATGCCTTTTTCAATCGGGTCTGATCCGTCTATTGTATAATAGATACTATCATCACCACTTGTCGATAATTCAACCAACTGTGCAGTTTCATAATTTCCACCCTCGATCGAGAAGTCCGGTGGTGTCACCATATAATCGGAAAACATATCCTTTAAACTGTCATCTACCGCTTCCGAGAGCGCCAGAATCGCATCGGTATTATTCTGTTCTTCATAAATCGCAATCAGATTTTGACACGCTGTTCGATTCTTATTGTCAGCCTGTATAACTTCCTGATATAAAACAAGGGCAGAATCATCATCTTTCTGTTCCATATAGATTTCCGCAAGCGTAAGGCGTACCTCAGTATTATCCTTATCCAAAGCAAGGGCCTTCTCATAATATGCAATTGCTTCATCAATATCTCCGGAATCATATGCTTTTTCGGCCATCTCAACCTGATAATCAAACGAATTGTCATGACTTTTACGAATACTCATGCCGACCAAAATGAGTACGATAACAAGCACTGCAATAACACCGATTACACTTGCAATAATAATCTTCTGTTTTTTGGAATTTTTAGGTTTCTTTTTTCCGTTTTCGGAAGAAGCCTTATTTACAGTTTTCGTACCGTCCACATCTGCGAAAGCATCCGTATCCGCATTTTCCTGTGCAAGAACAGCCTTCAGATAATCATCATCATAAATATTGTAGTCCGGGACAATCTGTACCTCTTTCCCGCAGTGGGGACAGAACAAACTTCCCTCTTTCAGTTCATTACCGCAATAAATACACTTCATGATCTAATCCCCTTCGTTTTATGAGTACAGCTTCATTGCTTCAACACAATTATGCATAAGCATCGCTATCGTCATTGGTCCGACTCCTCCAGGAACCGGAGCAATATAAGAGGCAACAGGTTCGACCTCGTCAAATTTTACGTCTCCGCAAAGTTTGTTATTCTCATCACGATGAATTCCCACATCAATAACAACCGCCCCTTTTTTCACATATTCCTTACCGATAAATTGTGGCTTACCAATAGCAACAATAAGGATATCTGCTTCTTTACAGATTTCCTCCAAGTTTTTTGTATGTGAATGGCATATTGTAACGGTAGCATTCTCTCGAAGCATTAAAAGCGACATTGGTTTGCCGACAATATTACTGCGGCCGACAACAACGCAATGTTTACCGTCCATCTCGATATTACTGCGCTTCAGTAACTGAATAATGCCGGCCGGAGTACAGGATACAAATCCCTGTTCGCCGATGACCAGCGCTCCAACATTTTGCGGATGGAATCCATCTACATCCTTCTTAGGCGAGATTGCTTTTATGATATGATCTTCATTAATCTGTTTCGGTAACGGTAACTGACACAGAATCCCATGCACATTGGTATCCTTGTTCAGCTTGTCAATGATCTCAAGTAATTCATCTTCTGTGGTCTCTTCCGGCAATTCATAAGCAAGCGATTCAATTCCAATGTATGCACATGCTTTCTTTTTATTACCGACATATACGGAAGAAGCAGGATCATTTCCGACCTGAATTACCGCAA
The DNA here is from genome assembly GCA_900549895.1 of uncultured Lachnobacterium sp. GTDB lineage: Bacteria > Bacillota > Clostridia > Lachnospirales > Lachnospiraceae > Roseburia. The sequence goes on along the minus strand of URQG01000050.1, from coordinate 7,894 downwards.
GACAACACTTGCGTCCCTGTGCGGCAAGAGAAGCCACTTCCTCTTTTAATTCTTCCTTGATATCTTTTGAAATCTGTTTTCCATCTATTCTGATTGCCATATTCTCTCCTTAAAACAGTCCTGTGATCACACCGTTATCATCGACATCGATCTGATAAGCGGCCGGTTTTTTCGGAAGTCCCGGCATCGTCATGATCGCGCCGTTGATGGCGACTACAAATCCTGCTCCCGCAGAAGCATAAACTTCCCTAACATTAATTGTAAATCCGGTAGGACGACCGAGTTTCTTCGCATCATCCGACAGTGAATACTGCGTCTTGGCCATACATACCGGGAAACGTCCCATTCCAAGATCTGTGATTCGTTTTAACTCACGCTCCGCTGCGGCAGAATACGTTACACCATCTGCACCATAGATTTCTTTTGCAACAGTTTCAATCTTCTCTTTTAATGTGAGCTCATCATCATAAAGAAGTTTAAAGTTACTCTCTTTTGTCTCAAGAGTTTCAAGTACTTTGTTTGCTAAAGCGATACCGCCTTCGCCACCTTTTTCCCAAACTTCCGAAAGTGCAAATTCACATCCACGCTCCTTGCAAAAATGCTCAACGAAATCGGTTTCTGCCTTTGTATCGGTAATAAATGAATTTAATGTAACGACAACCGGTACTCCATATTTCTGTAAATTCTCAATATGTTTCTCGAGATTCACGATACCGGCTTTGAGTGCATCAAGATTTTCTTCTGAAAGCTGATCCTTTGCTACGCCTCCGTTGTACTTCAGCGCACGGATCGTAGCGACAAGAACAACCGCATCCGGATGAAGTCCCGCTTTACGACACTTAATATCAAAGAATTTCTCTGCTCCGAGATCGGCACCGAAACCGGCTTCCGTAATGACATAATCCGCAAGTTTTAACGCGGTCTTTGTAGCACGGACACTGTTACATCCATGTGCGATATTGGCAAATGGTCCGCCATGCACGATGGCAGGTGTATGTTCAAGCGTCTGGATCAGATTCGGCTTTAATGCATCTTTTAACAACGCTGCCATAGATCCGACAGCATGCAGATCTTCTGCTGTAACAGGCTTACCATCAAATGTATATGCAACGATAATGCTTCCGAGTCTTCTCTTCAGATCATTCATATCATCCGCAAGACAAAGGATGGCCATAATCTCGGATGCAACGGTAATAACAAAATGGTCCTCGCGAACCATACCATCCATCTTGCTTCCAAGGCCGACAACCACATTACGAAGAACACGATCATTCATATCCAGACAACGCTTCCAAACAATCTGTCTTGGATCAATTCCAAGTTCATTTCCCTGTTGAATATGATTATCCAATAATGCAGCAAGCAGATTGTTGGCAGAAGTAATTGCATGAAAATCACCGGTAAAATGAAGATTTAAATCTTCCATCGGAACAACCTGGGCATATCCACCGCCGGCAGCTCCTCCTTTGATACCAAAACACGGTCCTAAAGATGGCTCTCTGAGTGCAATCAGAGCTTTCTTTCCGAGTTTGCCGAACGCCTGACCCAAACCGACACTGGTTGTTGTTTTTCCTTCTCCGGCCGGAGTCGGATTAATTGCTGTAACAAGGATCAGCTTACCATCCTGGTTGTTTTTTGTCTTTTCGATCAGATCATCCGAAAGCTTTGCTTTATACTTTCCGTATAATTCCAGATCATCCTCCTCAATTCCAATCGATGCTGCTACTTCCTTGATTGGAAGCATGGTTGCTTCCTGTGCAATTTGAATATCGCTCTTCATAACTTAAGTTCCTCCTTCGCCTGTAACATTTCTTCTATAATGATTATCACTTTTCTCAATTGGCGTCAATATATGCTTCAAATTGTTCTTTATTCATCAGGACAGTCCGAGGCTTTGTTCCCTCCTCCGGTCCGACAATACCGGCTTCCTCAAGCTGATCCATAATCCTTGCAGCCCGGTTAAATCCCACTTTCAGATAACGCTGCAACATACCGATCGAAGCCTTTTCTTTATCGACAATAATTGTGGCTGCATCGACAAAATACGCATCCCTTCCATCATCCGCTGCATCGGAATCCGATATCGAAACGCTGTTTGAACCGGAAGACTGAAGACTTTCCATCTTTTGTTGAACCGAATCATTGTACTGTGCATCGCCGTTGTGTTCCTTAATGTATTCTACAACTTCCGATACTTCTTCATCCGAAACAAATGCTCCCTGAACACGGATTGGTTTCGGTGCTCCCTGCGGGTTGAAAAGCATATCACCTTTACCAAGCAGCTTTTCAGCACCATTCATATCTAAGATGGTTCTTGAATCCACACCCGATGTTACCGCAAAGGCAATACGGCTCGGCATATTTGCCTTGATCAGACCGGTGATGACATTAACGGAAGGACGTTGCGTTGCGATTACAAGATGAATTCCGGCAGCTCGCGCAAGCTGTGCAAGTCGGCAGATAGCCTCCTCCACATCATTGGATGCAACCATCATAAGATCTGCAAGCTCGTCCACGATAATGACGATCTGTGGCATTTTCTGTGGACGTTCCTGGCCTTCCGGAACCTCAATCGAATCTACTTTTGTATTGTATCCATTGATTTCACGTACATTCGCCTGTGCGAATTTCTCATATCGGTCCGTCATTTCTGCGACGGCCCAATGTAACGCTCCCGAAGCTTTCTTTGGATCCGTGACAACCGGTATCATCAGATGCGGGATACCATTGTACACACTGAGCTCAACCACTTTTGGATCGATCATCAAAAGCTTGACTTCACTCGGATCTGCCTTGTATAAAATACTCATAATGATCGTATTGATGCAGACCGACTTACCGGACCCCGTTGCACCTGCGATAAGAAGATGCGGCATCTTTGCAATATCCGTCACCTTCGTTTTACCGGCAATATCTTTACCTACTGCAAAACTGATCTTTGATTTGGACTCTTTGAATTCCTTTGATTCAATCAGATCACGGAATGCAACCGTTACATTCTCTTTATTCGGAACTTCAATTCCTACAGCAGCTTTTCCCGGAATCGGAGCTTCAATACGAATGTCTGCAGCCGCCAGATTAAGCTTAATATCATCGGCAAGTCCAACGATCTTGCTGACTTTCACACCCATCTCCGGCTGGATCTCATACCTTGTTACCGCCGGGCCGCAGCTGATATTGGTCACTGTCACATTGACACCAAACGTTTTCAGTGTCTGTTGCAGCTTGTTGGCTGTCTCACGAAGCTGACTCTCAGTATTGGCGGATTTCTTTCCTGACCCTGCTTTAAGCAGATCGACCGGTGGAAAAACATATTTCTTTTCCGGCTGCGCCGCCGCAGGTGCCATCTCCTGTACTACATCAGCGATTTCTTTTTGAATTTCTTCCTTCGAAGTACGTGCTTTACGTTTGGTATGTTCTGCAACCGTTGGCACCTCTTCCGACGTTTGTTTGCCAGGCTTCGGATCGGCTGATTCTGGTTCCGCAACCGGATTTTCGTGCATATAATCACCGGAGATCACTGGTTCTGAAGCAGTAATCTCGCCCGATATAAGAGGCTGTACCGATGCCTTCTGTGGCTCAAACAGCGTGTCTTCCCCGGAAGAAAGCCGCACTTTGCTCTCCTGACTGATCTCCGGGAGGTCTACATTCGGATTTGCATGAAGTTCACCGATTTCATCCGATGTTCCCACACCACTTTCTTTTTGATCCGAAATCTTTGTATCAATGGAAACACCGGAAACCTTATGATCCATTCGCCGTTTACGGCGTTCCTCATTCTTGTATTCGCGGTATTCTTTATATCGTTCGTTGCTTTCTTTTGCCGATTCATATACTTTCTGTCCGCCCTTTTGCATTCCCTTTAAAGCAGAACGCTCCGTAATCAGTACAAGACAGATAATCAAAACGATAAAATCAATAATATAGGAACCGATCACGCCAAATGCTTTTACCATTACATAGGCAAGCGCACCTCCAACGATTCCCCCGCCTGCCCGTTCCGTGGCACTGTATGTATAAGCCTTCATTGGCTCATAATATTCTCTTCCGCTTCCCGCAAGAGATAAAAACAAGCAGAAAAAAGCAACAAATACCACTCCGGCAGCTATTTTAACCGATGCATGAAAATTTCCCTTATTTGAAACAGCAAAAAAACTTACAACAAGAATTAAAATCGGTAATACATAGGCAATCAATCCAAACACGCCAAAAAGTACACCACTGACAGCCTGGCCAACAATTCCGCCAAATCCCAGATTGCTGACAAAAAGAAGAAGCGCAATTGCAACTATAACCCACAGAATCACTTCCGTCCGGAAAGCTTCTTCTTTTGCCATCTGCTCCATGCGTTCCTTTTTTGTCATACGTCGGTCATTTGTCTTGCGCCCTGATGCGCGGTTGCCTGAAGAGCGATTACCCGATCGATTATTTGAAGTTTTACGATTTGAAGTCTTACGGTTTCCCGTAGCCATGAAACACACTCCTCTATTTCTCAATAATAAAATTTATTGTATCATATTTTATAGGAGATGTCATCCCAAAGCTTCGAAAATCCCTTCATCATTTACGGCTTTCAATCAGCTGATATAACATGCGAAAGGCATCGGATATTCCACCGACCGCATCAATAATTCCCTCGTTTACAGCCTGTTCTCCGACTAAAATTGTTCCAAGATCTTTGGTTAGCATTTGCGTGTTCATCATCATTTCTTCCACACGATGTTTGCCGGCCCTGCAATGCGTCGTGATAAATCCAATGATTCGATCCTGCATCTGTTTAAAATAGTCATAAGTCTGCCTTGCACCGATCACAGTTCCACTCATTCGAACAGGATGGATGACCATCGTTCCGCTTGGTACGATCAACGAATAATCGGTTGCCACCGCAAGTGGAACTCCGATAGAATGACTTCCTCCCAAGACAAGTGAAACCGTCGGTTTACTCATAGATGCGACCATTTCCGCAATCGCAAGACCGCTTTCCACATCTCCGCCCATTGTATTTAAGATAAGAAGAACTCCATCAACACTGCTATCGTCCTCGATTGCCGCAAGTTTAGGAAGCACATGCTCATACTTTGTTGTCTTCGCAGTGGAAGGAAGGCATTCATGCCCTTCTATTTCCCCGATAATCGATAACAGATAAATGGTCTTTTCATTTCGGTTGGCATGCAGGATTGCCTGTCCAAAGTCTTTGATCTGTTCATTTTTCTTTTCTTCAATGTCCAAACTCTCCATATCTTTTTGCGTCTTAGCTTCTTTTTCCATTCTTACCTCCCTGCTTTGCATAAAAAAAGAACGAATACAAATGTATTCGTTCTTATCATGTGAAAATGAATTCATTTTATTCTCCCAGAAGATAATTGTATAAACCTTCATATTTAAATCTGGAAGCATTCCATGAGAAATCGTTGACCATACCACGATCAACCATCTGATTCCACTGACGCTTACGGTCGTAGAAAATGTGCTTTGAATAGTTGATCACATGAAGCATCTCGTCCGCATTGTAATTGGAAAATGAAAAACCATCTCCGATATTCTCATATTCATTATAGGCCTGTACCGTATCTTTCAGTCCGCCGGTTTCACGCACAATCGGAACCGTTCCGTAACGGAACGAGATCAGCTGTGTTAATCCACATGGTTCAAAACGGGACGGCATCAGAAATGCATCGGCAGCCGCATAAAGTTTGTGAGCCAGATCATCCGAATAGCAGATATTTGCCGAAACGCGATCCGGATATTTCCATGCATAGTGACGGAACATATTCTCATATTGCGGCTCTCCGGTTCCGATTACAACCAGCTGCGTATAATCATCAACCAGTCCATCCATAACCGCATTGATCAGATCAAGTCCTTTCTGATCTGTCAGACGTGAGATCAGACCGATCATATATTTCTTCTTGTCAACTGCAAGTCCAAGCTCTTCCTGCAGTTTTTCCTTATTGATAGCTTTCTTTTTACGGAAATTTTCCGCATTGTAATTGATATAGATTTTGGAATCTGTATCTGGATTGTAAACATCATAATCAATACCGTTTACAATTCCCTGCATATCCATATGGCGTGCAGAAAGCAGACCGTTAAGTCCCTCTCCGTAATAATCTGTCTGGATTTCCTGCGCATAGCTGTCGCTTACCGTTGTAATATAATCTGCATAGACAAGTCCACCTTTTAACATATTGGCATCTTTGTTAAACTCAAGCTTATCTGGTGTAAAAAGTCCTGCAGCAAATCCGGTCAGCCCCTTCATTGTCTTAACATCCCATATTCCCTGAAAACGAAGGTTATGTATTGTCATAATAGACTTAATCCCCCAGAAAAAAGAATCTGCCTGAAACTCATTCTTGAGATATACAGGAATCAGTCCGGCCTGCCAATCATGGCAATGGATGATATCCGGTCTAAAACCAATGACAGGAAGCATGGAAAGAACTGCTTTATCAAAGAAGCAGAATTTTTCAATATCATAGCGCATGCCCCCGTACGGAACAAAACAGTTAAAATACTCCTGATTATCAATAAAGTAATACGTAATTCCATCCAACTTGTACTGCATAACCCCAACGTACTTATTCTGAATGTAAGAACCTGCACTCATATAAAAATGCGTCACATACTCAAACTGGTTGCGATACTGTTCCGGTATACAGCTGTAATTCGGAATTACAACACGAATATCCCATTCCTTACTGTCAAACGCCTTTGGAAGTGCTCCACATACATCTGCAAGACCTCCGGTCTTAATAAAAGGAACACACTCCGATGCAGCAAACAAGATCTTTTTCATACCTGCCTCCTAATTTTCTCCGTTTTCTAAAACACGGTACCAACCAATCCCCTATATAAAATTATTCATCCCAGTTGTGATATACTTCCTGTACATCATCGTCATCATCAAGCAGATCTAAAATTCTGCCGATGTTTGTGATATCAGCTTCATCTGTCAATGTAACATAAGTCTGTGGAATCATGCTTACCTCAGCAGAAGCCATAACAATTCCCTGTTCTTCAAGAGCTTTATGAACTGCATCAAAATCAGCCGGTGCAGTCGTAATCTCGTAGCAATCTTCCTCTTCTGCAAAATCTTCTGCTCCGGCATCTAAAGCCATCATCATCAGATCATCTGCATCCATGTCACAGTCTTCCTTCGCTACAATAATCTGTCCTTTTTCATCGAACATATAAGAAACGCATCCCTGTGTTCCGATGCTTCCCTGTCCCTTTGTAAATGCATTTCGGACATTGGCAGCTGTACGGTTTTTATTGTCCGTCAGACATTTAACAATGATAGCGGTACCGCTTGGTCCGTATCCTTCATATGTTGCAGTCTCATAATTAACACTGTTACCGTCTCCGGCTGCCTTCTTGATACCACGGTCAATTGTGTCGTTTGGCATATTATTTGCCTTTGCCTTAGCAATCACCTGTGCCAGCTTAAAATTATTGGCAGGGTCCGGTCCGCCCTCTTTCACCGCTACCGCGATCTCTCGACCGATCATAGTAAAAATCTTACCCTTAGCAGCGTCGTTTTTCTCCTTTTTATGCTTGATATTCGCAAATTTGGAATGTCCTGACATAATAAAATCCTCTTTTCTAAATTGTATTCTCTGTTTTTAATTTTATCATTCTTTATCTATTCATGCAAGTGGCTGCGATGTTTGTCCCGCGGACACATTCTGCGCCTTCCTGACAAGCACTTCCCGGATCATCTTATCCTCTACTTTAAGAATATTAAAATCATATCCATACATAGATATTTTTGCTGTTTCTCCATCATTCGGAATCTTCTCAAGAAGTGAAACCAGAAAACCATTGAGCGTTTCAAATGCATCCTCTTCGACCGGAAGCTTTAAAAGTTCAATTACCTCCGGCATACTTGCCAGTC
>URQG01000049.1 GCA_900549895.1 uncultured Lachnobacterium sp. | reverse complement strand
GTTGCCGGTAAGACAACGAGATGACTTGAAATTCACAGTATACAAGGAGGAATGACTTATGTTATTAGCAAGAAACAACAACGTATTTGATACATTTTTCGGTGATCCTTGGTTCAGTGATCCGTGGTTTGATGACAGAGACATTCAGAAGGCAGAGAAGAAATTATATGGACACAACGACAAGAAGTTGATGCTCACCGATATAAAGGAAAGTGATAAGGGATACGAACTTGAGATGGATCTTCCGGGATTCAAGAAGGAAGAGATTAAGGCTTCTCTTGAAAACGGATATCTGATCATCAGTGCCGAGAAAGGACTCGAGCAGGACGAAAAGGACAATGAAGGCAAGAAGTACATCCGCCGCGAACGTTACACCGGCAGTTGCCAGCGTGCATTTTATGTAGGCGATGAAATTGAACAGGGTGACATTAAGGCATCCTTCAAACACGGAATCCTTCGTCTGGATATTCCGAAGAAACAGCCTAAGCCACAGGTTGAAGAGAATAAATTTATTTCCATCGAGGGATAAAATAAGCGAGCGGGCTGCAGATGCAGTCCGCTTGTGCGTTGTATAAGGAATTTCAAACAGACTGGTTTTTGTAAGATTAAAATGAGAGGCAGGTGAGTCATATGGCAGAAAAAAGAGATTACTATGAAACGCTCGTTGTCAATAAGAGTGCGGATCAGCAGACGATAAAGAAAGCGTACCGTAAGCTTGCAAAGAAATATCATCCGGACACAAATGCGGGCGATGCGCATGCGGAGGAAATGTTCAAGGATGTGACGGAAGCTTACAATGTATTAAGTGATGACAAAAAGCGTAAGCTCTACGATGAATTCGGCTTTGCCGGACTGCAGGAAGGATTCTCTGCGGAAGCAGCAAGAGAAGCAAAGAATGCCGGATACGGCGGTTTTGGCGGTTTTGGCGGATTTGGAAGCGGTAATCCGTTCGGAAGTGAAGGCGCGTACACAAGCAATGGACCGTATATGCACAGAGAATTTCATTTTGAGAACGGCTCGGGCAATATGGATGATATCTTCTCGGGTATGTTCGGTGATATGTTCTCACATGGCGGTTCTTCCGCAGGATGGAGCACATCGGAGAGTGCCGGAAACCGGAAAGGTTCGGATGTGATGGCGGACCTTACGATTTCCTTTGAGGAGGCAGTCTTCGGATGTGAGAAAGAAATTATGCTGCGTGATCCGGCGACCGGCAAGACATCGAACCTGGCGATCCATGTTCCGGCTGGCATCGAGTCCGGCAAGACGATCCGTCTCAAGGGACAGGGCAATCCGGGCAGAAACGGTGGCCCGGCGGGCGATGTGTTGTTGAAAGTAAATGTTACTCCAAGCAAGGAGTTTGAGCGCAAGGGACAGAACGTATACTCGACCGTGCGAGTTCCGTTTACGACAGCGGCCTTAGGCGGCAAGGCAAGAGTCCACACATTATATGGCAATGTGGAATGTTCGATCAAGGCGGGCACACAGGCAGGCAGCAAGATCCGTCTGCGTGGCAAAGGCATCGCAAGTGTCAAGAATCCATCCGTCAAGGGAGATCAGTACGTGACCGTGGAGATCCAGGTCCCGCGCCAGCTCTCACCGAAGGCGAAAGAAGCGCTTGAAGCCTATAAGGCTGTCAGTTAATTCGATAAAAGCATAATAAAAAGGAGTGTGAATCTTCACACTCCTTTTTGTTGTCTTATTTCTTCTTTTTATTGGCTTTGCGCTCAGCGTCTGCCGCTTTCTCAGCTTTCAGCTGCTCGTTTGCCTCCTTGTATTTCGCCTGAAGCTTAGCTCGGAAGCCTTTCTTTTTCTTATCTGGCTTCTCAATCGGTCCGCGGAGTCCGCGAACTGCGGTAATGTAGAGACCGCTTACGGTTGCCTTCACTTCTTTCTTGACCGGGATCTCATCAAAGATCTGCTCGTCGGCGATCAGCGTCATAACTCTCGGTCCGACCTTTGCCTTAACGATCGGAAGCTTCGAACGGCGTAAGTACTTCGGTGTCTGTTCCAGAACATTTGCCGGAAGTCCCGAATCTTTCATCCGCAATCGTTTCTTGTCAATGATCAGCATCGATACCGTCTGTGCTGCAGCCTTAATCTGTTCGTCTTGTTCGTCTTTTCTCTTCTGTGCCTTCTTACCAAGGAAATACAGAACGACCATCGCTGCGATGAGTACCAGCAGGATGACCAATAATGCAATTGTTAATGGTTTCACGTTGGATTCCTCCTATTTTTACTGACATTTATTTTAGCAAACATTGTCTCAAAAAGCAACGTGATTATGTCAGGTTTGTGATTTGGAATGCAAATATGCTCAAATCAGGCGGACGCTGGCATTGGAATGGCGCGTATTTTTTTGACACTTACCTTAAATTATGGTATGTTAAATTAGTTAGTTCGACTTCAAAAGAAGTCGTAGAAAGGAATATCTTATGAAGAAAAGAATGATTGCACTGTTATTGTGCATGACAACCGTATTCGCAATGACCGGATGTGGCAATGGATCAAATGGATCACAGAAAGGAACAGAGGCCACAACAGAAAGTTCGGTACAGGAGACGTACAACGGACTAAGCAGCGCACAGATGGATATTGATCTGTCCAAACAGGTAACGAAGCTTGCAGATTACAAAGGAATTGATGTCACAATCACGGGGGATTATGATGTAACAGACGAACAGGTAAATGAGAGAACACTCGCACTCCTTAATTACCGTGGGGTAAAAGGCGCGAAAGTCACAGACCGTGATACGGTACAGGATGGGGATCTCGTTTTGGTTGATTATACCGGCTATCATAACAATGAGGCTTTTGACGGTGGTTCCGCAACGGATGTTATGATCGATGTCAGCAATAACTGTGAAGCAACCCAGCAGACAGGGTATATTGATGGATTCAGTGACGGACTGATCGGAGCCAAAGTCGGTGAGGAGACAAGCTCCGATGTGAAATTCCCGGATGAATATTCGAATAACCCGGATCTTGCCGGAGAGATGACAACCTTTAAGTTCAAGGTGAAAGGAATTTATAAGGCACTGACTTTAGATGATCTTACCGATGCACAGGTCAAGAAAAATTTCTCGGATGCACAGATAGAAACAAAGGAAGACCTGATCAAGAATGTACGTGCAATGATGGAAAGCCAGGCTTCATCAAACAAGTCGCAGGATACGGTAAACAAGGTGCAGAACTATATGCTTGACAACAGTGAAGTGACGATTCCGGATGAGTATCTTGAGGCAAGGCTTGCGGAGTATCAGGCTCAGTACACAAGAGATAATGTTGGCGATACGCAGACTCTTGAAGAGTATCTGCAGGCCAATAACACGACACTTGCCAATATGCAGAAAACCTGGAAGACGAGCCTTGAGAAGCAGATTAAGCTTGAGTTTATCTTCGATCGAATTGCAGAGCTGGAAGGACTTGAAATCGATCAGGACAAGTATGAGCAGTTTATCGACTATATTATCAGTTCGGGCAACAGTGAACTGTCAACAGAGTCTGCGATTTATGATTATTACGGCAACGGCAACAAGGAAGATGGTAAAAAGAATTTAAAGCGGCTGTACCTTACGAACGATGCACTTTCATTTGTTGTTGAGAATGCCAATGTTACGGTTCAGAAAGCAGATTCAACAGAGAACTAGATATCTATTTGAAATCGAAGCAAACACGATTCGAAAATCGTGTTTGGAGATAAAAAGACAAATATAAAGGGATTAGATTTATGTGGCGATTAAGAAAATCGGCACAGAAACGGAGGCAACAAAATGGATTTAGTAAATATCAGAGACATATTTCGCAATCAGGCGCAATATGAGAATCAGGAAGTAACCATCGGAGGATGGGTCAGAAGCAACCGTAATTCCAAGAATTTTGGTTTTATCGTTGTCAACGATGGAACATTCTTCGAGCCGATTCAGGTTGTATATGCGGATGGGCTTGCAAACTATGATGAAGTGTGCAAGATCAATGTTGGCGCAGCGATTATCGTAAAGGGGCAGTTGGTTCCGACACCACAGGCGAAGCAGCCATTTGAGATCCAGGCAGAAGAAGTGACAATCGAAGGAGCATCCACTCCGGATTATCCTCTGCAGAAAAAGCGCCACACATTCGAGTATCTGCGCACCATCTCACACCTTCGTCCGAGAACAAACACCTTCGAGGCCGTATTCCGTGTGCGCTCACTTTGTGCATATGCGATCCACAAGTTCTTCCAGGAGAGAGGCTTTGTGTATGTGCACACACCACTGATCACAGGAAGTGACTGTGAAGGAGCAGGTGAGATGTTCCAGGTAACCACTCTGGATTTAAATAATGTCCCGAAGAAGGAAGACGGAAGTGTTGATTACTCCAAGGATTTCTTCAATAAGCCGACTAACCTGACCGTATCCGGACAGCTCAACGGTGAGACTTATGCGATGGCATTCAAGAATATCTACACATTCGGACCGACGTTCAGAGCCGAGAATTCCAACACAACCCGCCACGCGGCAGAGTTTTGGATGATCGAGCCGGAGATCGCTTTTGCCGATCTTGAGGATGATATGATGCTTGCAGAGAGCATGCTTAAGTACGTGATCAACTATGTCCTTGAGAATGCACCGGAAGAGATGGCATTTTTCAATAACTTCGTAGACAAGGGACTTCTGGACCGCCTCGAGAACGTCGTAAGCAACGATTTTGCACGCGTGACTTACACAGAGGCCATCGATATCCTGTCTAAGCATAATGATAAGTTTGATTACAAAGTTTCATGGGGATGCGATCTTCAGACCGAGCATGAGCGTTACCTGACCGAGCAGATCTACAAGCGCCCGGTATTTGTAACCGATTATCCGAAGGAGATTAAGGCGTTCTACATGAAGCTGAATGAGGACGGCAAGACGGTCGCAGCTGTTGACTGTCTCGTTCCGGGAATCGGTGAGATCATCGGCGGAAGCCAGAGAGAGGATGACTACGATAAGCTGCTTGCGAGAATCAACGAACTGGGACTTAAGGAAGAGGACTACAAGTTCTACCTTGATCTGCGTAAGTACGGTTCGGCAAGACATGCGGGATTCGGTCTCGGATTCGAGCGCTGCGTGATGTATCTGACCGGTATGGGCAACATCCGTGATGTCATTCCGTTCCCTAGAACCGTAAATAACTGTGAATTGTAAGAGAAACGAAGAACGGAACGTGTCATTTCGCTACGCTTGTGGACATGCCGCAGGTTTTGACCGGAATATTGTCATAAATTTCTGTATGGATTCATATAAGTAAAACATGGATCATACAGAGAATGAACAGAAGGCAAAAAGAAAACAGAATGATATCGGACGATTTCTTGCAGTGGCAGTTCTTACGATCGTGCTTGCAGCAGGTTACTTTCTGCTTTGGGCATATCTGTCATATGAACTTCGCCTGTCTGCGGAAGTCATCCGTGCCGGACTTGTCCTGCTTTATATTATCCCGTGCTGGATCGGTGGAAGAGTGCTGCGCCGGTGTATGCATGGGAGAACTTTAGGGTGTGGGGCAGTATTCGGAGTTCTTCTTTATGCATTACTGATAGGACTTCATATGGCGGAGGGAGAGACGATAACGTTTACCCAGACACATGTCATCAATTGTATGCTGTGTGTGCTGAGCAGCGTCGTCGGAACACTTCGTTTCCGCAACCGCAATTCCAAAGGAATATAGGCAAACCGTCTGCAGTGTTTGCAATACAAGGCAAAACATTGACGCAAAGTGCCCGTAAAACATGATTTTACGCAAAAAAGCTTTGCATATTGTATCTGCTGTGCTATAATAGCATGGATAGACGGGTCATACCCAAATAGGAGACAAAGGAGAGATTCTAATGAAGCATGTAAAGACATTAAATACAAGAAAGTTACAGAACACACTTAAGAAGGGTGGATGCGGCGAGTGCCAGACATCCTGCCAGTCAGCATGTAAGACTTCCTGCACAGTAGGAAACCAGACTTGTGAGTCTTATAAGTAATCTTAATATTTAAGATATACTTGACCGCGTGCCTTGCGCGCGGTCTTTGTTTTGTGTGACAGATTAGATAATAGAGAGGAGAAATATTGTAGTGGTTCATCAATTTAAGAACAATGGCTATGATATTGTCTTGGATGTAAACTCAGGAGCCATCCACGTAGTGGATGATGTGACTTATGACGTCATTGCGATGTTTGAGGAGCATACACCGGATGAGATCGTTCAGCAGCTGAAGGATCAGTATCCGGAGGCGGAGATTAAAGAAGCAATCGATGAGGTTGAGCAGCTTAAGCAGAATGAAGAACTGTTCACGGAGGATGTGTATAAGAGTCATATCCTTGATTTCAAGAAGAGACCGACAGTCGTGAAGGCGCTGTGTCTGCACATCGCACATGATTGTAACCTTGCATGTAAGTATTGCTTTGCAGAAGAAGGCGAATATCATGGACGCAGGGCACTGATGTCCTACGAGACAGGAAAGCAGGCTTTGGATTTCCTGATCGCGAACTCGGGAAGCCGAAAAAATCTGGAGGTCGATTTCTTCGGTGGAGAGCCGCTTATGAACTTTGATGTGGTCAAGCAGCTCGTTGCTTACGGACGTGAGCAGGAGAAGCTTCACGATAAGCATTTCCGTTTTACACTGACAACCAACGGTGTACTTCTTAACGATGAGGTTATGGAGTTTGCCAACAAGGAGATGGACAACGTCGTCTTAAGTATTGACGGACGTAAGGAGGTTCATGATCGCATGAGACCGTTCCGTAAGGGGGCGGGAAGCTACGATCTGATTGTTCCGAAGTTCCAGAAGCTGGCAGAGAGCCGTAATCAGGAGCGTTATTATGTGCGTGGAACCTTTACGCATTATAATACGGATTTTTCGAATGATGTACTGCATCTTGCAGATCTTGGATTCAAGCAGATTTCCGTTGAGCCGGTTGTTGCGCAGCCGAGCGATGACTATGCTTTGACAGAGGAAGATCTGCCGGTGCTTTTTGCAGAATATGATAAGCTTGCAGCGGAGATGGTCCGCCGCAAGAAAGAAGGCAGAGGATTTAACTTCTTCCATTTTATGATCGACCTGGAAGGCGGACCTTGTGTGTACAAGCGTCTGTCCGGTTGCGGATCGGGAACCGAGTACCTTGCGGTAACACCGTGGGGAGACTTATATCCTTGTCACCAGTTTGTCGGCAATGAGGATTTTCTGATGGGCAATGTCTGGGACGGTGTCAAGCGCACCGATATCCGGGACGAGTTCAAGTGCTGCAACGTTTATGCTAAGGAAAAGTGCAGCAAGTGTTTTGCAAGATTCTACTGTAGTGGTGGATGTGCCGCAAACTCATACAATTTCCACGGAAGTATCACAGATGCCTATGATCTGGGCTGTGAGCTTCAGAAGAAGCGTATTGAGTGTGCGATCATGATAAAAGCTGCGGAAGCGGAAAATTAAAGAATAGGAAGGAAACTAAGATGAAAAAAAGTAAGGGCGTCGTTATTATCGCGGTGATCTTAGCCTGCTTGATCGGACTTGGATACTACACGACCACGATAATGTCAATGACAAGCAAGAGTCAGGCAAAGACTGACAACAAGACAGAGTCTGAAGGTATCAAGCTCGGTCTTGACTTATCCGGTGGTGTATCGATCACCTACAAGATTGTTGACAAGAACCCGTCAAAGACGGACCTCAATGACACAATCGCCAAGCTCGAGGAACGTGCCGAGAGTTACAGTACCGAGTACTCGGTATACCCGGTCGGTGATGATCGTATCACGGTAGAGATTCCTGGTGTGTATGATGCAGATAAGGTTCTTCAGGATCTGGGAAGTCCGGGATCTTTATACTTTATCAAGCAGAAGGGTTCTGACGGAAACGATAACTATACATATGACCAGAACACAGAAGGTGGCTACAAGTTAAACAAGACACTTGAGGAACTTGAGGCTGATGGATCCATCCTTTTTGATGGTAACGGTGTGAAAGCTGCTACCGCAGGATATGAGAAGAGCTCACAGCTCAATTCCAATGAGCCGGTCGTACAGTTGACACTGAAAGATGATGCCGCTCAGATTTTCGGTGATGCTACAACCGCTGCATACGCTGCAGGCGAGACCATCGGTATCTATTACAATGATCACTTTATCAGTGTTCCGAGAGTATCCGCAGCAATCACAGATGGTAATTGTGTGATCAACGGTATGTCGGATTACGAGGAAGCAAACCAGCTTGCTACTTTCATCCGTGTCGGTGCCATCAACTTAAAGCTTGAGGAGTTAGAGTCACAGGTAGCCGGAGCGCAGCTCGGTGGACAGGCATTAGCTTCCAGTGTGAAGGCTGCTGTCATCGGTCTGATCCTCGTTATGCTCTACATGATCATCTGCTACGGTTTATCCGGTGTGGTTGCATCAATCGGACTCGGTATCTACACAACGATCGTTGTTGTATTTGTATATCTGTTTGAGATTACACTGACACTTCCTGGTATCGCCGGTGTTATCCTCGGTATCGGTATGGCGGTGGATGCGAACGTTATTATCATCTCCCGTATCCGTGAGGAAATCGCAAACGGTAAGTCGGTTCTTACCGCGATCAAGGAGGGTTACAAGAAAGCGTTATCTGCAATCATCGATGGTAACGTTACAACCTTTATCGCAGCCCTCGTACTGATGTGGCTCGGTTCCGGAACTGTTAAGGGATTTGCTTACACCTTAATGATTTCCATTATCGTATCGCTGTTTACAGCACTTGTTGTATCAAGACTTTTGAACCTCGCATTCTATGCGGTTGGATGTCGTGATGAGAAATTCTATGGTCGTGCGAAGGCTCGCAAGACGATCAATTTCATGAAGAAGCGTGTCGTATTCTTTATTATTTCACTTGTTGTGATCGCATCCGGATTTGTCGGAATGATCGCATACGGTGCATCCGGAAAGCACGCATTAAACTTCAGCCTTGAGTTTATGGGCGGTACTTCCATCTCCGCTGACTTCGGCAAGGATTATACAGTCGAGGAAGTGGAAAAGACGATCGTTCCGGAAGTGGCTGATGTGATCGAGGACAATGCAATTCAGGCAAGTACCGTAACCGGAAGCAATGTTGTTACGATTAAGACAAAGACATTAACACAGGATCAGCGTGAGGAAGTTGGAAACATGCTCGTTGATAAGTTCGGTGTTGATGATTCTACGATCGAGACTCAGAGTATCGGAGCTACCGTCAGTGGTGAGATGCGTAAGAACGCGATTATGGCTGTTATTGTAGCATGTATCTGTATGCTTTTTTACATCTGGTTCCGTTTCAAGGATCTGCGTTTCGCAAGTAGTGCGATCATCGCCTTAGTCCATGACGTACTGGTTATGCTGACGGCATACGCTTTAATCCGTATCTCTGTCGGCAATACATTTATCGCATGTATGCTTACGATCGTTGGTTACTCGATCAACGATACCATCGTTGTATTCGACCGTATCCGTGAGAACATGCATGGTATGAAGAAGACAAATCCTGAGACACTTGCAGAGGTTGCCGACCGCTCACTGACACAGACACTGTCAAGAACAATCAATACATCCGTTACAACTATCGTAATGGTACTGTTACTGTTCATCTTCGGTGTATCATCCATCCGTGAGTTCTCATTACCTCTTATGGTTGGTCTGATCAGTGGTACTTACTCATCCATCTTCATCGCTACCTCACTCTGGTATGTCATGAAGCTGCATCTGGGTAAGGATCGTCTCATCAAAAAGAAGTAAATTGATATCATTACAGGGACTGTGGTTTTCCACAGTCCCTATTTTTATGCATTGTTATGTATTTTAAGCTGTCTCTTATACACATCTGACGCTGCCGACGATCTTACGCGTGTAGATC
>URQG01000048.1 GCA_900549895.1 uncultured Lachnobacterium sp. | reverse complement strand
TACGAGATTACTACGCGTCTCGTGGGCTCGGAGATGTGTATAAGAGACAGTCATGTCACAATTTGTATTTGTTTTAATAATATCACAGTAAATTTGTATTGTAAATAACTTCCAAATACGAAGAAATAAGAAAAAATGAGATTGCCCATAAAATGAACGGATGGTATAGTGAACTTACAAAAGAGAAGGGCCCAAACGAAACAAACAAAACAATTCAAAACAATGTAACATGGGAGGAAAAATTTATGAAGAAAAAAATCTTATCAATCTTAATGGCATCAATGATGGTATTCGGACTGGTTGCCTGTGGCGGCAATACAGCAAAAACAGACGGAGCAGGTGATACATCGGCGCCGAGCAGCAGCTCAAGCGGAGATCTTATCAAGGTCGGAATTATTAACAATGATCCAAATGAGTCCGGATATCGTACAGCAAATGACAAGGATATGAAGGCAATGTTCACAAAAGAGAACGGATATGATGCTTCATTTGCATACAGCCTTAAGAATGATGAGCAGATTACAGCTGCACAGAAGTTCATTCAGGATGGCGTTGATTATCTGCTTCTTTCAGCAGCTGATACATCAGGATGGGATTCTGTATTAAAGGATGCACAGGATGCAGGAACACAGGTTATCCTGTTTGACCGTGTTATCGATGCGGATGAGAGCCTTTATGCAGCATCTATCGTATCCGACATGGATAAAGAAGGACAGACAGCCTGTGATTGGTTAAAAGCACAGAATCTTGATGAGTACAATATCATTCATATTCAGGGTGTTATGGGATCCGCAGCACAGAAGGGACGTTCCGGAGCTCTCACAGATATGGCTGCATCAGAAGGATGGAACATTGTAAATGAGCAGACCGCAGAGTGGAATGCAGAGAAAGCACAGCAGATTGTACAGTCTGTTATCGACAGTGGCGAGAAGTTCAACGTTATCTATGCTGAGAACGACGATATGGCAAAGGGTGCTGTAGCAGCTCTTGATAAAGCAAACATCTCACACGGTGTTGGCAAAGATGTCATCGTTATGGGATTCGACTGCAACCAGTGGGCACTTCAGGAACTGTTAGATCAGAACTGGAACTACGATGGACAGTGTAATCCATTCCAGGCCTCTTATATCGCTGATGTAATCCAGAAGCTTCAGAATGGTGAAGAGATCACAGAGAAGACCATCATCATGGATGAGAAGGGCTTTGATGCAACAACCATTACTGCAGATGATGTGAGCACTTACGGAATCTAAACACGCACAGGCATTAGCACAAAATGATATTCTGCATGCAGGAATGACAAAATAAGCAGGTAAAAGAAGCGCGGCGCAGCGTATGAGGAAAACGCAGCGTCGCGTTTTTTGACGAATGAGCAAGGGGTGAATGAGCTGGTGAAAGAAAATGTAGTATTACAGATGAAAAATATCCATAAAAACTTTACAGGAGTAAAGGCATTGCAGGCGGTTGATTTCTCCCTGCGTGAAGGCGAAATCCACGCACTTATGGGTGAGAACGGAGCCGGAAAATCGACACTGATCAAGGTTCTGACCGGTGTGTATGAAAAAGATGAGGGAGAAATTTTCCTTGCAGGAAGTGACAAGGCGGTAGAAATCCATTCGCCGCAGGATGCGCAGAATCTGGGAATCAGTACTGTGTATCAGGAAATTACACTCTGCCCGAACCTGTCCGTTGCAGAGAACATGTTTATCGGACGAACGAAGGGCGTGGGACAGAATTGGAAGAAAATGAACGAGGACGCAGATAAGATTCTGAAGTCTCTCGATATTCCGGCAAAGGCAACGCAGCAGCTTTCCAGCTGTTCGATCGCAATCCAGCAGATGGTTGCCATCGCCAGAGCCGTAGATATGGATTGTAAAGTACTGATCCTCGATGAGCCGACCTCCTCTCTGGATGACAAAGAGGTACAGAAACTCTTCGGGCTTATGAAGGATCTGAAAGCCAGAGGCGTAGGAATCATCTTCGTTACGCACTTTTTGGATCAGGTATATGAAGTATGTGACCGGATTACGGTTCTTCGGGATGGTAAACTGGTCGGAGAATATGAGATTGAGAAGCTTCCGAGAGTACAACTGGTAGCTAAGATGCTTGGCAAGGAACTTGACGATGAGGCTCAGATTAAGGATGAGACACAGATCTACCACGCAGATGAATCCGTTCCGCCGGTATTTGAAGTAGAACAGTTGCAGAGTAATGCAGGAATCAAACCATTTGATTTCTATATCAGAAAAGGCGAAGTCAACGGATTTACCGGATTGCTCGGATCCGGCCGAAGCGAATGTGTACGTGCCATATTTGGTGCGGATCGCGTGATCGGTGGCAAGATTAAGAAAAACGGAAAAGAAATCAAGATTTCAAAGCCTATTGATGCTATGAAGAACGGAATTGCTTACCTTCCGGAAGATCGTAAAGTGGACGGTATTGTCGGAGATCTCTCTGTAAGAGATAATATTATTCTTGCAGCGCAGGTATTGCGGGGATTCTTCCGCCCGTTCTCTAAGGCACAGGCGAATAAATTTGCAGACGAATATATTAAGCTGCTGGAAATTAAGACGGCATCGGCAGATACGCCGATCAAGTCGCTGTCAGGTGGAAATCAGCAGAAAGTTATCCTTGCCCGCTGGCTTTTGACCCATCCGGAGTATCTGATTCTGGATGAGCCGACACGAGGCATTGATATCGGAACAAAGATTGAAATTCAGAAACTTGTACTAAAACTTGCTTCTGAAGGTATGAGTGTCACCTTTATTTCGTCCGAGACGGATGAGATGCTTCGTACCTGCTCCCGTTTGATCGTTATGCGTGACCGAAAGAAGGTTGGCGAGATTACCGGAGAAGATTTGACACAGAGCAAGATTATGGATACGATTGCCGGAGGTGACGAGAAGAATGCCTAAAACACAATCATTAACAAAGAAGAAAAGTATCATGGATATGCTGAGCGGAAAGCAAATCCTGATTCCAATTGCAGCATTGTTGCTGCTGGCGGTATTTAATCTGATTGCAGATCCGTCATTTTACAAAATTACACTCGATGTAAATAGTTCCGGAAATCATGTATTATCCGGATATCTGATTACAATCCTGGATTATGGCTCGGAACTTGCCATCCTCGCAATCGGAATGACACTTGTTACAGCGGCTTCCGGTGGACAGGATATCTCCGTTGGAGCAGGCATTGCAATCGCCGGTTCCGTTATCTTACGCGTGCTGTGCGGAAGCAATTCACGTCCGGATCAGTTACAGGCACCGATTATCGTGGCATTTCTGGTAAGTTGTGTCGTTGCAATGCTTTTTGGAGCATTCAACGGAATATTGGTGGCGGGATTTAAAATACAGCCGATGGTCGCAACATTAATCCTGTATACAGCAGGCCGTTCGATCGCGGCATGGATCAACAATAACGAACTCCCGGTTATCAGTGATCCTTCTTTCGGATACTTCGGTGGATTTATTCCGGGTATCCCAATCCCGACTCCATTCTTTATTGCATTGGCGTGTGTCATTGTGGTTGCACTGGTTATGAAGTTTACGAACCTTGGGTTGTATACACAGGCAGTCGGCATCAATGAAAGTTCATCCCGCTTAAACGGATTGAACCCTGCATTCATCAAATTTATAAGCTTTGTAATCCTTGGTCTTTGTGTAGCGGTAGCAGCGCTCATTAAAGTAAGCCGTATTTCGACCATTAACTATTCTGTTATTGCAAAAGACATCGAGATGGATGCAATCCTTGCCGTAGCGCTTGGCGGAAACTCTTTAAGCGGCGGAAAATTTAATCTTGCGGCATCTATTTTAGGCGCATATGTTATTCAGTTTTTGACCACTACACTGTACAAGCTCAATGTTAAATCAGAAGCAATCTCAGCTTACAAGGCAATCGTTGTCATCATTCTGGTTGTAATCAGTGCTCCGGTGGTGAGAGAAAAATTTGCAGCCTTCTCACAAAAGATGAAGGTTAAAAATGCAAAGGAGGTAGGCTAATATGAAATCAAAATCTTTAAAAAAATTATCTCTTTCGGATGCCAACCTGCTTTTGACCATCACGATCGTAGTATTCTTCTTAATGTATATTGGAGCAATGATTTTCGAGGGCGGCGGATTCTTAAAGCCGCAGACATTCTTTAACATTTTAAATGCAAATGGCGCATTGATCATTACAGCGTGCGGACTCAGTCTTGTCATGATCACAGGAAGCATTGATATTTCTGTTGGTGGTGTGGTTGCATTAGTCAGCATGTGCTGCGCAGTATACCTGGATTTTATGGGTGGAAACGTATTTGTTTCGCTTTTAATCGCTCTGGGAATCGGACTCGCATTCGGACTGGTACAGGGATTTCTGGTAGCATATCTGGATATCCAGCCGTTTATCGTAACACTTGCTGGAATGTTCTTTGCACGAGGCATGACATCGATCGTGCATACAGATCCGTTCAACGTGCAGAATGAGGCTTTTGTAAAACTGAAAGATACACGTGTAATTGTACCGGGAATGGGATCGGTAAACCGCATCGGAAAATATGTCAATGCATACGTTGAGATTGGTGTGATTGTTGCAATCCTGATTGTAATTATCATGTTTGTGTTACTTCGCTGGACAAAGCTTGGCCGTTCATTTTACGCGGTCGGCGGCAATCGTCAGAGTGCATTGATGCTTGGTATCAATGTCAAGAAGACAAGATTCCTGGCGCATCTTTTGAGCGGACTTCTGGCTGGCATCGCAGGTTATGTATATTTCCTGCATGTTGGTTCCGGAGCGGCAACACATGCAAGTGGTATGGAAATGAATGCAATTGCTTCTTCCATTATCGGAGGAACTCTATTGACAGGTGGTGTCGGCAATATTATCGGAACATTTTTCGGAGTACTTTCACTTAGTACTATTCAGAATATCGTTTCATCTGCAGGCCTTGATCAGGCCTGGTGGACAGGAATTACCATTGCAGCAATGCTTTGCCTGTTCCTCGTAATTCAAAGTGTTGTCCTCGCACGTAAAAAAAGAGGTTAGTAGTACTCATATTTAAAGAATGTCTGCTTTTGCCGAAACAAGTACAAAAGCAGACATTTTTTATGTCGAAATATAAAGTTATATCATTGCTAATTTGGGGTTATGAACGTATAATAAAAGTATCATTTTAAAAGGGAGAAGAAGTGGTCATATGAAGGGTACAGATGCGAACAAAAGCAAGCGGATTAAGCCTGATAAGATGGCTAAGACTGCAAGAAAGAAAAAAGTCACAAAAGCAAAGAGTGGAATGGAGGAATTCTATCGAAAGAAGAAAGTTGGAGACAAGTTAAAGTATGCGTTCGGAACGGTAATCGTAACCTTTATGTTTGCGATGCTGATGGCCTTTATTGCAATCATTCTAATGAATGCTGATACGAAGAAATTCTATGAAGAGGCCTATATGAGTAGCGTGACACAAATGGAGATCCGCAAGGATGTACAGCTGATGAGCAAGAATATTCTGTGGGCTCTGACGGTGGATAATACAGGTGCGGCACAATCCTATCTGAGTGCCGCGGACCAGGCGGCACAGAAAGTGGAAAGCAATGTGGAAGAACTCAGGCAATCCTATGCGGATCGGACGGCAGTAGATGATCTGCAGCAGGCGGTAAGTGAGATGGAAGATATCCGGGCACAATTGATGGAACTTGCGAAGCAGAGGGAAAAAGCAAAGGCACTTGTAATTTTTAACGGTGATTATAATAATGCATTGGTTTCGGTTCAGAATAAGCTGGTAATCATCGGAGATAATGCGACACAAGAGGCAACGACTCAGTATCGTGCGGCACGCACTACCGGAATCGGATCGATCATTCTGATGGTGGTTCTTGGTGTGGTGAGCCTGAATTTCTCAATCGTAATCAGAAAGGCAATCACGAAAAATATGCTCCGTCCGATCAAACAGATCCAGAAGGCATCTGCTGATCTGAAAGCCGGCAATCTGGATGTGGATATCACGTATGAATCGCCGGATGAACTTGGTCAGCTGGCAAATGATTTCAAGGATGCGTGTGCGACGCTTCATGCGATGGTAGAGGATACGGGAGTGCTGCTGGACCAGATGGCAAATGGAGATTTTACGATATCGGAAGATAACAAGAGTAAATATGTCGGCTCTTTTGTGGAGCAGTTTGAATCGATGCATCAGCTCGGAAGCCAGATGAGCGACACGTTAGAGCAGATCAATGTCGCTTCCGAACAGGTCGCACAGGGTTCCGGACAGTTATCCTGCGGTGCACAGGCACTTGCGGAGGGGGCAACGGATCAGGCCGGTGCGGTGGAAGAACTGACAGCTACGGTTGAGAATATTACAGAGGTTGCGAATAATAATGCGGCAGCCGCAGAGAAATCTTATGAAACGGTAAGGGAAGCCGCAGAACATGCAGGACAAAGCCGCGAGGATCTGGAAAGACTGACAGAGGCGATGCAGAGAATCGATGCGACATCGAAGGAAATCCAGAATATCATTGGATCGATCGAAGATATTGCGGAACAGACCAATCTTCTGTCGCTGAATGCTTCCATTGAAGCGGCGCGTGCAGGAGAAGCCGGAAGGGGATTTGCAGTGGTTGCGGAACAGATCGGCAAGCTTGCGGGAGACAGCGCCAGAGCTGCTGTCAATACCAGAGATCTTTTAGGAAAGTCGCTTCAGGAAGTTGAAAACGGAAATGTGATCACGGAGAAGACGGTGGAAGCATTAAACCAGATTCTTGAGACGATGAACCGATTTGCGGATACTGCAAAGGGATCCAGTGAGTCCTCCAGAGAGCAGGCAGATATGCTTCGCCAGGTAGAACAGGGAATTGAGCAGATTTCTTCTGTTGTGCAGAGTAATTCAGCTTCGGCGGAAGAAACTTCGGCAACGAGTCAGCAGCTTTCGGCACAGTCAGATGAGCTTAAAACACTTGTCGGAAAGTTTAAATTGATGGGGCATGAGAACACGGATGAGGAAAGCTTCGAATAAGTATCCGTAAGACCGGAAAGATCATTGAAGATAGAAAAGAGATGGGGTGCCACACAAATTGTGCGGCACCCCATTTTAGGGAAGGAAATTTAATAAAAAGAAGAATTAGCCCATAATTACTTCGACAGTGACATCACTCTTGCCATCCGGAAGAGGAATGGTATTACCGTCTACAGCAACACCGTCAACCGTCATAGAAGCTACGCCTTTTTCCACGTGGTTCGGGTTTTTTACACTGATGTGGTAAGTCACACCACGGAAATCACGTTTTGCTTCAAAACCATCTAGAGAAGATGGAATACAAGGATCCACCGTCAGTCCGTCATAATCCGGACGGATTCCGAGGATGTACTGGGATACATCAAGGAAAGTCCATGCGGCAGTACCGGTTAGCCAGCTGTTCTTGGCTTCTCCGAAGTTTGGAGCATCTTTTCCGGCGATCATCTGCGAATATACATAAGGCTCAGTGCGGTGAATCTCACTGATATCTTCAATATATGCAGGACAGGTTCTGGTGTATACCTGCCAAGCACGGTTGCCACGTCCGACTACGGTCTCTGCAATGGAGATCCATGGATTGTTGTGACAGAAGATGCCGGCATTTTCCTTATATCCCGGTGGATAAGAAGAAATTTCACCGAGTTCAACATGATATTTATGATAAGGAGGCTGAAGAAGAACAATGCCGTATTTTGTATCGAGATACTTTTCGACAGATTCCATAGCCTTCAGGCAGTTGCCTTCTTTTAAGCCGATTTCAGCCATGACGCAGAAGCCCTGTGGCTCGATAAAGATCTTACCATCTTCACATTCTTTTGAACCAATCTTGTTTTTGTAGTGATCGTATGCACGAAGGAACCATTCTCCGTCCCATCCGGCATCCAATACGGTCTTCTCCATCTCGGCGATTGCATCCTCGGCGAGCTTTGCTTCATCCTCGAGTCCTCTGTGACGACAGATCTCCACGTAATCTTTACCATAACGAACGAACATACCTGCGATAAATACAGACTCTGCATTTGGACCTTCGGAAGGACCAAATGTCTGGAAGGATTCACCAGGTTCGGTCGAGAAGCAGTTTAAGTTCAGACAGTCGTTCCAGTCGGCACGTCCGATCAATGGAAGCTTATGCGGTCCGAGATGATCGATCGTATAGTGGAAGGAACGACGAAGGTGTTCCATGAAATCAGTAGCCTTGGATGGATCACTGTCGTATGGTGTCTGCTCATCAAGAATCGTGTAATCACCGGTCTCCTTAATATATGCTGCAGTACCTGCAATCAACCAAAGAGGATCATCGTTGAATCCGCTTCCAATATCGGAGTTACCTTTTTTGGTAAGTGGCTGATACTGATGATAAGCGCTGCCATCTTCGAACTGAGTAGCAGCGATATCCAAAATACGTTCTCTTGCACGGTCCGGAATCAGATGTACGAATCCAAGCAGATCCTGGCAGGAATCTCTAAATCCCATACCACGTCCGATACCTGACTCGAAGTAGGAAGCGGAACGGCTCATGTTGAAGGTAACCATACACTGGTACTGATGCCATACATTGACCATACGGTCAAGCTTCTCTTCAGAAGAAGATACGGTGAAGTGGGACAGAAGTTTGTTCCAATACTCTTTTAATTCTGCAAGAGCCGCTTCGGATTTCTCCTTGGAGTCAAACTCTTTCATTAATGCCTCAGCGCGTGTGCGATTGATCTTGCCATCCTCTGCAGGTCCAATCCATTTTTCTTCAACCGGATTCTCAATATAAGCAAGAATGAATACAAAAGTTTTGGATTCGCCAGGTGCGAGAGAAACTTTCAGGTGGTGAGAACCAACCGGTGCCCATCCACTGGCAATCGAATTCTTGGATTCGCCGGATACCACGACTTCCGGTGCTGAATTCTCACCGTAAGCTCCGAGGAAAGAATCACGATCGGTATCGAATCCGTCTACGGGTGCATTGACAGCGTATAAAGCGTAGTGATTACGACGTTCACGGTACTCTGTCTTGTGGTAGATTGCGGATCCGTGAACTTCAACCTCTCCGGTTGAGAAGTTACGCTGGAAGTTGGTCATATCGTCCATTGCATTCCAGAGGCAGAACTCAATATAAGAAAAGACAGAGAAATCTTTCTGTGCATTTCCATTATTGGTTAAGGTAAGCTGATTGATCTCACAGTTTTTACCGACCGGAACAAATGCGGTTAACTCGGCCTGCAGGTCATTCTTGCTGCTTTTGAAGGTTGAGTAACCCATACCGTGATGGCACTCGTAAGCGTCCAGATCGGTCTTGGTTGGCATCCAGCCTGGATTCCAGATCGTATTTCCTTCTTTAATATAGTAGTAGTGTCCGTTGCTATCATAAGGAACATTGTTGTAACGGTATCTCGTCAGACGAAGCAGCTTAGCATCTTTATAGAAGCTATAGCCTCCGCATGTGTTGGAGATCAGAGAAAAGAAATTCTCGGAACCCAGATAGTTGATCCACGGAAGCGGAGTCTTCGGAGAAGTGATGACGTATTCCTTATTCGCATCATCGAAATATCCAAATTTCATGTGTTTATCCTCCCTTTTAAATTGTATAAGTTGATATGGAATCTTTGCTTCATATAAAGATACAAGCAATATTCCTAAAAAGCACTTGCTTCATTGCGCATCCACTTTATTGATGCGAAAACGATTAAGTTACTTTGTTTACAAATGAGTATATCCTCAAAAAAGAAAAAAAGCAAGATAAAACGGCTTAAAATAGGCAAAAATGGCAAGTTGAACAAAAACAGGCCGGAAAAATAGAACAAAGCGACAAATGACGAAATTACGTTATTAAGTAATAAAAAATACGAAAACGTGTAAGCGTAAAGGAAAACGGACACAGAATCATCATAGATGATGAACAAAATGCACAATAGAAAGCCTGTCTCTTATACACATCTGACGCTGCCGACGATCTTACGC
>URQG01000047.1 GCA_900549895.1 uncultured Lachnobacterium sp. | reverse complement strand
CACGCGTAAGATCGTCGGCAGCGTCAGATGTGTATAAGAGACAGCATCAATCACTTCAATTTAGGAGTAACGAATGCAAACCAGACATCGAAACAGATGGGTGGCATCTGCCTTGATCAGTCTGTGCTTTATGCTTTGTGCATGCAGCAGCGAGCCAAAGCCGCCGGATAACAGACCGGATGAATCGGCAACACAGGATTCCAATTCTGCAGGAAGCCGTGATGCCACACCACAGGTCCTCGTTCCGGAGGCAAGCGGTACCGATATCCGTCAATGTGATGTTGCAACCATCGATGCATCCAATGCATCCGAAGGCTACATTATGGCAGACTATACCGGCGACAGTTCGAAAGTCAAGCTGCAGATCTGCGGTCCCGATGCCGTGACTTATACTTACAATCTTCACGGTGGATATGAAGTCTTTCCACTGACAGCGGGAAGCGGTAATTATACGATCGGAGTCTACGAAAATATCTCCGGTAATCAGTATGCCACAGCCTTAAACGAACAGATGACAATCACCATCAAAAATGAATTCGGTCCTTACCTGTACCCAAATCAATATGTTAATTTTACAGCACAATCCCAGGTCGTCAACAAGGCGCAAGCACTTGCTGCCTCTGCGGATTCCGACATTGACGTTGTTACCAGTGTATATAATTACATTATTGACAACATTAGTTACGATTATGACAAAGCGAAAAGTGTGACCAGCGGTTATCTGCCGGATGTGGATACGGTCCTTTCATCCCAAAAAGGCATTTGCTTTGACTATGCGGCAGTCATGACTGCAATGCTCCGCAGCCAGCGTATTCCAACACGTCTCGAAGTCGGCTACATGGGAGATGTTTACCACGCATGGATCAGTATCCATACCAAGGAGACCGGATGGGTCAACGGAATCATCAAGTTTGACGGGAAAAACTGGGAACTTATGGACCCGACATTTGCTTCCACAAGCAAATCACCGAAAAATTTTACAAGTGAAAACAGCAAATATACAACCAAATATGTTTATTAAATAAAACCGACCAAAATCAAGGAGGAGTTTTATGCCTTTTCGCAACAAACAATTATCGCAAATGGAGATTTCCGCATTCTGCCAACAGATTGCCATGGTAGTAAATGCCGGTCTTCCAACCTATTACGGAATCTCGATTTTGCGGGACGAAGCTGCCGATGAGCCGACCAAAGCTCTGCTCTCCGAGATCTATACTCCGATGGAAGGCGGTGCCACACTTTACGAGGCATTACAGGCAACCAGACAATTTCCGAAATACATGGTACATATGATCGAACTCGGCGAGACGACCGGAAGGCTTGAGGAAGTCCTTTTGTCACTTAGCAGCTACTACGAACGTGAAGCACAGATTCGCGACGGCATCAAGAAAGCCGCCACTTACCCGCTGATCATGACAATTATGATGATCGCCGTCATTATGATTTTGATTGCAAAAGTTCTTCCTGTCTTTTCCCAGGTCTACGAAGAACTCGGAAGCGATCTGACGGGAATTGCCCGGACACTGATGCACATCAGTAAACTGTTAAATCGTTATATGATTGTTTTTGTCATTCTGTTTCTCATTTTATTAATCGTTGGACTGATCCTCTATCATACCGATCTTGGACGCATGCTTTTCCTTCACCGGAAACTGGCTATGTCGATTGCAGCAAGTCGTTTTGCCAACTGCATGTTTCTTGCACTTGCGAGCGGATTGGATACAGACAGAGGTCTTTCACTTGCAAAGGAGCTTGTAAATAATCCTCATATGCGGGATCGTATTGAAAGTTGCGAACGCGAGATCCGGCATGGAGCTTCCTTCGACCGGGCACTGCTTTCGTCCCATATCTTCTCGCAGCTTTATGCCAGTTGGATTACGATCGGTTATAAGACCGGTGCAATGGATGATGTCATGAAGCGGATCAGCGAAGCATACGAAGAAGATACGGATGATCAGCTTTCCCATCTTATCTCCGTACTGGAACCGACGCTTGTCATTATCTTATGCATTTTTATCGGACTTATTCTGATTTCACTGTTATTGCCGTTGCTTGGCATTATGTCCAGCATCGGTTAAAGGAGCGTCTATGAAACTTTTTAATGTTCAAAAGCAACGTTCATCCATGATGTATCTGCTTCCATCCGTGCTGATTATTTTGGCACTGATCCTGTTTTTGTATGGTTCAGCCACCCTGTCGGATTCCGATTCCGAACAGGAATACCGGATCGTATCAAATGCGTTGGAACGCAGCATCACACAATGTTATGCATTGGAAGGCACCTATCCGCCTGATCTGGAATATTTGCATGACAACTATGGATTTACCTATAACACAAAGCACTTTTTCATCGACTACCGGTACATCGGCGGCAACCTTCGCCCGGATGTTACCATTATCACCAAGGAATCGGAGAATTGATATGTTGCGATTATATTCAAACAACCGCAAAATGGATACTGTGTTTGTCGCTGCACTCTTCGTTTTATTTGCCATAACCTCATGTCTGCTCATACTGATCGGAGCCAGACAATACCGTGCAACCGCCAAAGCCATGAACGCAAATTATGAAGTACGGACAGCATCTTCTTATCTGACGGAAAAGGTCCGCCAGAATGATTGCTCTGCCGGAATCTCCATTGTTGATTTTGCCGGTGGGAATGCGTTGGCATTGACAAATGACGTCAACAGCAATTATACGACTTACATCTATTATTATGACGGTTATCTGCGTGAACTTTTCATCGGGGAAAACGCTGTATACACGCCTGATTCCGGACAGCAGATCATCGCCTGTAAATCTTTTGATCCCGAATTGGTCCGTTCCGGTCTGATTCTTGCATCCGTCACTGATACAAGCGGCACACTGCACAAGATTTACTTGAACATTCACGTTACATCGGGAAAGGACGTCTCATGAAGCAAACACATTCCAAAAACAGTTTATTTCTTATGGAAATTTTACTGAATATATTGCTGTTTTCCGTGCTTCTTGTTGTGGGATTGCAATTTTTCGGCAAAACGCATACGCTCACACAAAAGACGCAGCAACTGCACGCAGCAGTCACAAGCTGCAGCAATGTTGCCTCGATCTTTGAATCCGGAGACGGTACTGCGGCAGATATACTCTCCGTATACCCATACAGTGTCAATCTGGACAATAAGGTAATCGTCTACCTTGACAAAAATTTCAACGACTGCAAGAAGGGGCAGGCCAGGTACTATATTACCGCAAAACCGAACAAATCCGGCAACGATCAGCTTGTCACGCTTACGATCCGCTGTCGTACAATCGATCAAAAGGAACTTCTTTATGAATTGAAAGCAAGTCATTATACACCTTTGCATGTAACAGCAGACACACGGCTTAAGGGGGTGAACTGATGCGCAGAAATAAGGAACTCAACCGGAGAGGTTTTTCAAATTT
The DNA here is from genome assembly GCA_900549895.1 of uncultured Lachnobacterium sp. Classification (GTDB taxonomy): domain Bacteria; phylum Bacillota; class Clostridia; order Lachnospirales; family Lachnospiraceae; genus Roseburia. The sequence goes on along the minus strand of URQG01000047.1, from coordinate 6,662 downwards.
TGGATTTTCCACCATACTGATTGCATTCGTTATGATCTGCATCGTGACTTTTTCGGCACTTGCACTCATAACTGCAAATTCCGACTACAAATTGTCCGCAAAAGTAGCTGACCGTACAAGTCGCTACTATACCGCCGAACACAAAGCTGCTATACGCCTGCAGCAGATCGATACCATACTTTCCGCGGCCTATGCCAAAAGCAGCAATCGCACAACCTATTATGTGCTGGCCCGTAAGGCGTTAAAATCAGCTGATCTGGAGATCCGTCTGACCGATGCATCTGCTTCCACTCTCACCGTCAGCTATACGATTGCTTTCGGAAACAATCAGTCTTTGGATGCCGCGCTGAATGTCGTTTACCCACCGGAGTCCGATGGCACATTCTACAAACTGACGAGCTGGAATACTATAACCGCGCTGCCGGAAGACACTGAAAGCACGCTCAATGTAATTGGAAATGAATAAGACAAAAAACAGACAGGAGAATATACTATGGATGTAAAAAAAATATTAGAAGAAGCAACACTTCGTGCAGCCTCCGATATCTTCATTATCGCCGGCCGTCCATTGACCTACAAGACAAAGGGAATCATGAACACACTCGACAATCAGCGTATGGACCCGAAAGAAACCTTTGAATTTGTTACCGGCATCTACGCTCTTGCCGAGCGTGATATCACACATTTTGACAAGACCGGTGACGATGACTTCTCTTTTGCAATTCCCGGTGTATCGAGATTCCGTGTGAGCACCTTCAAGCAGCGCGGTTCTTATTCCGCAGTCATTCGTGTCATCTCGTTTACGCTTCCTGAGCCGAGCGAACTGCACATTCCGGAAGCGGTCATGCGTCTTGCCGACTCCAACAGGGGCATGGTCCTCGTTACCGGACCGGCCGGAAGCGGTAAATCAACCACTCTCGCCTGCCTCATTGACCGTATCAACCACGAGCGCGAAGATCACATTATCACACTGGAAGATCCTCTCGAGTTCTTGCATCGCCATGAAAAAAGCATCGTATCCCAGCGAGAGATCAGTACCGATACGGAAAGCTATCTGACGGCGTTACGCGCGGCATTACGCCAAAGTCCTGACGTCATCCTGCTTGGTGAGATGCGTGACTACGAGACGATCAATACCGCTGTCACTGCCGCAGAGACCGGTCATCTGATTTTCTCCTCTCTGCACACAATCGGAGCAGCCAGCACCATTGACCGTATCATCGATGCCTTTCCGGCGTCTCAGCAGCATCAGATATCGATTCAGCTTGCCTCTGTTCTGCAGGCAGTTGTCAGCCAGAAACTCATCCCATCCGTATCCGGCGAGATGGTTCCGGCATTTGAGATCATGGTATTGACCCCGGCGATCCGCAATCTGATCCGTGAAGGTAAAGTACATCAGATTGACGGTATCATCTACACTTCTGCTGCTGAAAATATGATTGCAATGGATACGAGCATTTACAATCTTTTCAAAGAAGGTGTCATTGATCGCCATACAGCAGTCGCCGAAGCCGTCAATCCCGAGATTATGGCTAAGCGATTAAATCTGAATTAGATCAATCTCCTCTGCAATCCGCAGCAACTGGTTGTACTTGGCGGTACGCTCACCTCTGCAAGGAGCCCCCGTTTTGATCCAACCGGCATTGACAGCGACTGCAAGATCTGCGATAAACGCATCCTCCGTCTCACCCGAACGATGTGATATGACAGCCTTGTAGCCGCTTTTTTGTGCCAATTCGATTGCATCCATCGCCTCAGTCAGCGTTCCGATCTGGTTTACTTTGATCAGAACCGCATTCGCCACACCGAGATCAAGTCCGCAATGAATCCTCTTCACATTGGTTACAAACAGGTCATCTCCGACAAGCAGGATCTCCGATCCCAGCCGCTTTGTCATCTCCTGCCAACCATCCCAGTCATTTTCATCCAAACCATCCTCAATCGAAATCAGAGGATACTCCTGAATCAGTTCTTCATATAATGCTATCATCTCCTGCCAGCTGCGCATAACCTTCTCACCCGGGAAATGATACATACCATCCTCATCACTGTACAGTTCCGAAGCAGCCGCATCCATTGCAAAAGCAATATCACGCCCCACTTCATAACCGGCTTTCTGCACCGCACGTGACAGATAAGAAAACACTTCCTTTGCATCTGCGAAATCCGGTGCAAAGCCTCCTTCATCTCCGATTGCGGTCGACAAGCCATCTTCATGCAGGATCTGACGCAGGAAATGATATACTTCCGCTCCCATACGAAGTGCCTGCGGAAAAGAATCTGCGCCAACCGGAACGATCATAAATTCCTGAAAATCCAATGTATTCTTTGCATGTGCCCCACCGTTGATCACATTCATAGTCGGCATTGGCCAACGTTTCGCATTCGTTCCTCCAAGATAACGATAGAGTGGTTCATTCATCGCATTTGCCGCGCATCTCGCACAGGCAAGTGATACACCAAGCAAAGCATTCGCGCCGAGATTCCCCTTATTGTCGGTTCCATCCAGTTCCACCAGTTTTCGATCGATCTGCACCTGTTCAAGTACATTCATTCCGATCAGTTCCTGCTGAATCCGATTGTTGATATGCTCCACGACTTTCCGCACACCAAGTCCGAAATACTCTTCCACTCCGTCTCGAAGTTCAACCGCCTCAAAGCGGCCGGTACTTGCGCCGGACGGCACAGATTCGCGCCCTGTATACTTTATTCCGTTATCCTCTCGCTGCGCGGTCACTTCCACCTCAACGGTAGGATTTCCTCTTGAATCTAAAATTTGTCTTCCGTGAACTTCAAGAATGATAACTTTTAATGACATAAAAAAAGCCTCCCTTTTTGCTAGTAGCATAACCAAGGGAGGCTTACTTTATACAATTTATTATACGTTTATCTCTGCTTTCACACCGAGTTCCTCTTTGTTTGCGTCAAGGATCGGGCGAACCACATCACGCAGAAATACCTCAACCTGACGAGGCGCACGTCCGACATAAAGCTCAGGCTTTAAGTTGGCCTCGATCTGTTCCTTTGTCAGACCGAATGCAGGATCTGCAGCAATCAGATCAACAAGGTTATTATCCTTGCCTTCTTCTTTCACGGTCTTGCCTGCTTCCATAGAAAGCTGACGGATCTTCTCATGAAGTTCCTGACGATTTCCACCCTGTTTTACGGCATCCATCATAATGTTCTCAGTTGCCATAAACGGAATCTCTGACATAAAGTGTTTGTAGATTACCTTCGGGTATACAACGAGTCCGTCTACAACATTTAAGCACAAATCAAGAATTCCGTCGATTGCAAGAAATCCTTCCGGTACAGATAATCTCTTGTTTGCGGAGTCATCAAGGGTTCTCTCAAACCACTGTGTAGCAGATGTAATTGCCGGGTTTAAAGCATCAACCATCACGTAGCGTGACAGGGAAGCGATACGCTCACTTCTCATTGGATTACGCTTGTAAGCCATAGCGGAAGATCCGATCTGGTTCTTCTCAAATGGCTCCTCCACTTCCTTCAGATGCTGAAGAAGGCGGATATCATTGGACATCTTATGTGCGCTGGCTGCAATGCCTGCTAAGATGTTTAATACTCTTGTATCGACTTTTCTGGAATAAGTCTGTCCGGATACCGGATAGCACGACTTAAATCCCATCTTTTCCGCGATCATCGGATCAATCTTATCGATGGTCTCCTGATCTCCGTCAAAAAGCTCTAAGAAGCTGGCCTGTGTTCCGGTTGTTCCCTTAGAGCCGAGAAGCTTAAGTGTGCTCTGTACATACTCCAGATCTTCAAGATCCATCAGGAACTCCTGTGTCCAAAGCGTTGCTCTCTTACCAACGGTTGTCGGCTGCGCCGGCTGGAAATGGGTAAAAGCAAGTGTCGGCTGATCCTTGTACTTTTCTGCAAAGTTTGCAAGCTCAGCGATCACACTGACAAGCTTCTTATGAACAAGCTTTAATGCCTCATTCATAACAATGATGTCCGTATTGTCACCTACATAGCAGGAAGTCGCTCCGAGATGAATGATTCCGGCTGCCTTCGGACACTGCTGTCCGTATGCATATACATGGCTCATGACATCATGACGAACCAGCTTCTCACGCTCCTTGGCAACGTCATAATTGATGTCGTTCACATGGGCCTTCATCTCATCGATCTGTTCCTGTGTGATGACCGGCTTGCCATTCTCGGAAAGTCCGAGTTCCATCTCTGTCTCAGCCAGGGCGATCCAAAGCTTTCTCCATGTAGAGAACTTCATGTCCTGTGAGAAAATGTACTGCATCTCCTTGCTCGCATAACGCTCGGAAAGCGGACTTGTATATCTATCTGTACTCATTGTGTTTCTCCTTTATCAATATCCGTTTCACCCAAAAGCACACACGTATCTTCCAGATCAAACGGCTCTATTTTATCAATTCATACACCATAAGGTGCATCGCGGCTATCACAATCTTATGAGCGGCTCATCTTACGTTCAAGGTCAATTTCCTTGTCATAGTACTCACCGCGGATATCTTCTTTCGGAGGCTCCATCGGATACTGTCCCGTGAAACATCCCTTACAGATCGGAAGTCCCTCTACCATTTCGGAAAGACGATCAATTCCAAGATATCCAAGAGAATCCGCACAGATGATCTTACGGATATCCTCGATGGAGCGATTGTAAGCGATCAGCTGCTCTCTTGCCGGAATATCGGTTCCGAAGTAGCAAGGCCACAGGAATGGAGGCGAACTGATTCTGACATGAACTTCCGTTGCACCCGCATCTCTCAGCATACGAACAATACGATCCGATGTTGTTCCACGAACGATCGAATCATCGATCATGATCACTCGTTTGCCGGCCACAGCCTCACGAAGCACATTCAGCTTCACCTGTACACTTGACTCGCGGCTGCTCTGCTTCGGCTTAATGAACGTTCTTCCAACGTATCCGTTCTTGACGAAAGCGGTACCGTACGGGATGCCGGACTCAAGCGAATACCCGAGTGCTGCTGCGTTACCGGACTCCGGTACACCTGTTACGAGATCCGCATCAACCGGTGAATCCTGTGCAAGGAAACGTCCCGCCTGAATACGGCTTGCATATACGCTTTTTCCATCAATATGACTGTCCGGTCTTGCGAAATAAATATATTCGAAAATGCATCGCGCTTCTTTCTCCTTCGGGAGCGCCATCGTCATATCGGACTCGATGCCTTTATCTTTTGTAATCGTAACAACCTCCCCCGGACGCACATCACGTACAAACTCCGCTCCAATCGTATCCAAAGCGCATGTCTCGGATGTCACGATATATGCATTGTCACGTTTTCCGATACAAAGAGGCTTAAATCCGAACGGATCTCTGGCAGCGATCAGCTTACGCGGACTTGATACAACTAAGGCATAAGCGCCTTTTAACTTCTCACATGCTCTGCGCACGGCTTCCTCCGCAGTGGCAGATTTCAAACGCTCACGTGCGATATGGTAAGCGATCACCTCAGAGTCGATCGTTGTCTGGAAGATGGCACCTGTGTACTCAAGATCATGTCTTAATTCATTCGCATTGATCAGATTACCATTATGCGCCAATGCCAAAGTACCTTTCACATAGTTGAGTACAAGTGGCTGCGCGTTCTCTCTGGTCGAGGATCCGGCTGTGGAATAACGCACATGTCCGACACCGATATCCCCTTTCAGTTCCTCTAACTGATCCGGTGTAAACACTTCATTAACCAGACCCATCCCCTTATAGGAGATTACTTTTCCCTTCGGTCCGTTCGTGTCACTGACTGCGATACCGCAGCTCTCCTGACCACGATGCTGCAACGCAAACAATCCGTAATAGATGGAAGATGCCACATCGCTGCCATCAAAGTCGTACATTCCGAAGACACCACACTCTTCGTGCAAAACATCTTCGTCATATGTGCTATCAAAACATTTATTCTGATTCATTCTAAATCTCCAACTGTAGGTTTATCTTGTAAAAGGCTTTCCGGTCAAAAGCTCATAAGCTTCCTTGTACTTATCAACTGTCTTTGTCACTACTTCTTCCGGAAGCAGGAAATCATTGTCCGGATTTGCCTTCAGCCAGTCTCTTACATACTGCTTGTCAAAAGAAGGCTGTCCCTGTCCAGGCTTGTATCCCTCAAGTGGCCAGAATCTTGAACTGTCCGGAGTCAGCATCTCATCTCCGAGAACAACCTTGCCATTCTCATCGAGACCAAACTCAAACTTCGTATCTGCAATAATGATGCCTTTGCTTAATGCATACTCAGCGCATTTCTTATATAATGCGATCGTACAATCCTTGATCTGTGTTGCATAATCACGGCCCTTGCCAGGATAAATTTTCTCGAGGACCTCTACCGACTGCTCAAATGAGATATTCTCATCATGATCTCCAAGATCAGCCTTTGTACTTGGTGTGTAGATCGGCTCAGGCAGCTTGTCAGACTCAACAAGTCCCTCCGGAAGCTTGATACCGCAAACCGTTCCGTTCTCCTTGTAACTTGCCCAGCCGCTTCCTGTAATGTATCCACGAACGATACACTCGATCGGGAGCATCTCAAGCTTCTTGCACATCATGCTGTTTCCGTCAAAACGCTCCTGCTGGAAGAACTCCGGCATATCTTTTACATCAACAGAAAGCATATGGTTTGGAACCACATCCTTAGTGAAAT
>URQG01000046.1 GCA_900549895.1 uncultured Lachnobacterium sp. | reverse complement strand
TGTGGCAGATGCCATCTCCGAAGTGTTTGCTTTGTTCCGCCGTTGCAACAAATATATCGATGAGACAACACCTTGGGTACTTGCCAAGGATGAGGCGCAGCAGGATCGTCTTGCAGAGGTTCTCTACAACTTGACCGAGTCCATCACGATCGGTGCAAGCCTGTTACATTCCTTCTTACCGGAGACCGCAGAGAAGATCGTTGCACAGTTGTCAACTTCTCTTCGTGACTTCGATGACCTTGATAAGTTCGGTCTGTATCCAAACGGAACCAAGGTAACCGAGACACCGGAGATCCTTTTCGCAAGACTTGATCCGAAGGAGATCATGCCGAAGGTTGAGGAACTTCAGGCAAAGCAGAAGACAGAGTATGAAGCGGAGCAGAAGAAGTTAAACGGCGAGGAAGCAGCAGAGGAAGAGGCTTCTATCGATATCGAGCCGAAGGAAGAGATTACATTCGATGACTTTATGAAGATGCAGTTTCAGGTAGGAGAGATCCTTTCCTGCGAGGCGGTTGCAAAGTCCAAGAAGCTGCTCTGCTCCCAGGTTAAGATCGGAAGTCAGGTAAAGCAGATCGTATCCGGAATCCGCAAGGATTACTCACCGGAAGAGATGGTTGGCAAGAAAGTTATGGTTCTTGTAAACTTGAAGCCGGCGAAGCTAGCAGGCGTTTTATCTGAGGGAATGCTTCTGTGCGCAGAGGATGCGGACGGCAATCTTTCGCTCATGACACCGGAGAAGAAGATGCCGAGCGGCGCAGAGATTTGTTAATAATTAACTTGAAAGTAATTTACTTCAAAGTTCATTATTTTCTAGAACAAATTTGAAAAAATTGGCGATGTTTCATGACCTGGATGAGGAAAAATACCATCAGATCAAGAAATCTCAAGAAGCTTATTGACCTGAAGAGGGAAAATGTATATTGGGTCAAGAGAATAAGTGAAATTGCTTGACCTAGAAGTGACAAGAGTGAAACTAGGTCAAGAGATTAGCCATAACGCCATGACCTAAAATGACAAAAGCCAGATTTGGGTCATGGAAATTGATAAATACGAGGAATAACAGACAAAACAGGAGGGGAAGTATGGAAATCCTGGATATCGTAGATGACAATGGAATACCGACTGGCAAGACGGTGGATCGTGTGACGGCGCACCGCGAGGGCATCCAGCACCGGACGGCACATCTGTGGATCGCGCGCAGACGGGACGGACAGATTGAGTTGCTCCTGCAAAAGCGTTGCATGGAAAAGGATTCGTTTCCGGGATGTTACGACATCTCAAGTGCCGGACACATTCCGGCGGGCATGGATTATGTTCCGTCGGCACTCAGGGAGCTTCGCGAGGAGCTTGGTGTGACAGCACAGGCAGAGGATCTGATTCCATGCGGATTAAAGCGTGTAACTGTGAAGAATGAATTTCACGAGCATCCGTATGTGGATCGTCAGGTGTGCAATGTCTATCTGATGTGGATGGATCGTCCGGCGGAGGAATTCGTTGTGCAGAGGGAAGAGATTGAAAGCGTTATGTGGATGGAGTATCAGGCTGTTCGCGAAGCGGTAACAGAGAATACGATTCCGAATTGCATTGATATCGAAGAACTTAATATGATCGAAAAGCATTTCGAAGATTGAAACAGATTATGAGAAAGAATTCAGAATTGGCGTACAAACAGAGACATTTGATTCTGAACAATGAAGGAGCGTTCATGATATTTGAAACCCATGCACATTATGACGATGAAAAATTCGCAGAGGACAGGGAAGAGGTTCTTGCTGATCTGCCGAAGAGGGGCATCCGCCCGGTCATCAATGTCGGAGCATCCATTGAATCAACCAGAACAACATTAGAGATTGCGGAAAGTCATGATTTCGTCTATGCAGCAGTCGGTGTGCATCCGAGTGATATTGACGGATTGAATGAGGAAACCTTCGCATGGCTTGCGGAGCAGACGAAGCACCAAAAGACGGTTGCGGTCGGTGAGATCGGATTGGATTATTATTGGGACAAGGAAGCGGATGTGCAGAAGCAGCAACGCTATTGGTTTAGGCGCCAGCTGGAGCTTGCCCGCGAGAAAGAGCTTCCGGTTATTATCCATTCGAGGGATGCGGCGGAAGATACGATGGATATTTTGCAGGAACTTCATAAGCAAGGTCTGAATAATCCGGGAGTGATCCACTGTTATTCCTACTCGCCGGAGATGGCGCATGAATTCATCAAGATGGGCTATTACATCGGTGTCGGCGGCGTTGTGACGTTTAAAAATGCAAAGAAGCTTGTCCGCACGGTCGAAGAAATCCCGATGGAGCGAATTCTGCTGGAAACCGACTGCCCGTATATGGCGCCGGAACCGCACCGCGGAACACGTAACGATTCGCGTAACATTCCGTATGTGATCGAGAAGATTGCACAGATTAAGGGCATTGATCCGAAGGTTGTGGAAGAGACTGCGCGTGAGAATGCATTTCGGCTTTTTACGAAGGCTGTATAATGAAAAGCTGCGATTTCATAAGGAAGAACTTATGGAGTTGCAGCTTTTGTAGTATTTTCAGGCGTTTGCAACTGCTGGTTGACAATATATACGGATTTCCTGGTGGTAATGCAACCGCCAATTTTGGTAGAATCAGCTTAACAAATAAAGAAAGGCGGGAACTGTAATGAGTATAGCGGACAGAATTCAGACGTTAAGAAAAAGTAAAGGGATTTCACAGGAGGAATTGGCGGACAAGATTGGCGTTTCGCGCCAGGCTGTTTCCAAGTGGGAGAGCGGGCAAAGCGCACCGGATATTGAAAAAATTATTTTACTCAGTGAGTTCTTTGGAGTTACGACCGATTTCTTATTAAAAGGAATCAAACCGGTAGCGGAGGAAACGAAGTCGAAGCCCGATGCGAGAATCTTTGCTTTGGCAGGAACAGCAATCAATTTTATTGGTCTGGTTGTTGCGATTATGATTTGGGTGGAGGAACAGACTTTGGGATCTGTTGCGGTCGGACTCATTATCATGGCGGTGGGGTGCCTAAGTTTTGGAGTCGGACAGTACATAGGTACGAATAGGAGAGCTTCCTCTCGGATTTTTGGAACAATCAATGTATGGCTGCTGAGTCCTATTCCGTGCGTGTGCATATACCTGTTGCTGTATCGTATCATCGACCGATTGTGGTGGAGTCCTAGGTTTTCGCAAAATGGGAGTGTTGCTTTAGGAATCGGACCTTGTTTGCTCATTTACGTTGTGTTCTGTGTTGTTTTTGATGTTGTGTGGCTAAAGTGCAAAAAGAGATAAACGCGTCTGGGTGTTTGCATACAAATAATTTGACTTGTTATGTGGGTTAGATTAGAATTTTGTATGGAAGAAATTGGATTTTATGGAGGGTAATATCATGAAGAAATTGATTGCGAAAATCGAGGATATGAATTTTAGCGGACGCGAGTATTTTCTGCTCGGCGTGTGTCTGCTGCTCGGCGGAACACTGCTTGGAATGTTGCTTTCACCGAAGGGGGAAAGAGTGATCGGAAGCCATAATGGGAACAATAATACCGGTTATTACAATGAAAACGACGCGGATGAAGAAGACGAATAAATATCTGGGGAGAATTTTATGAACATTACGGTATATCTTGGTGCGTTTGAGGGAAATGATCCGGCGTTGAAAAAGGCGGTATGGGAACTCGGCACATGGATCGGACAAAGCGGAAATGCGTTGGTTTACGGCGGTTCAAAGTCCGGATTGATGGGCGAGATCGCGGAAAGTGTCCTGCAGACGGGCGGCAAAGTGACCGGTGTCGAGCCGCAGTTTTTTGTGGAGCAGGTACTTCAGCATGAGGGGCTGACGGAGCTGATCGTCACAAAGGATATGACGGAGCGCAAAGCGAAGATGATCGAGTTGGGTGACGCGTTTATCGCATTTCCGGGAGGAACCGGAACGCTCGAGGAGATCTCGGAGATCATGTCGAAGGTTTCGCTGAATCAAATTTCGGCGCCGTGTATTCTTTACAACTTAAATGGGTATTATGATAGTTTGAAGGAACTGTTGCATCACATGATTGAGATGGGACTGTCCACGCCGGAACGACAGGCGGGAATCTATTTCATGGATAATTTGGATGAGATTAAGCAGATTTTAGAAAAATAATGTTAGAGAAAGTGAAAATATGAGATTGCCAATTAGGAAAAAAGCATTGATTCAGACAGAGAGGCTTACACTAAAACCATATGAGGTAAAGGATGTGGAGGCTCTGGCGGATTTGCTTATGAATCAGGAAATAGGAAAAACATTTATGGTGCCGGACTTTCAGACTAGGGATCAGGCGATTGCTTTGGCTGAAAAACTGGTAGCATTCAGTTGTATAGAAGATACCACACATTTGGAATACGGTATTTATTTAGGAGATCAGTTCATCGGATTTGTGAACGATTGCGATATTGAGGGAACGGAAATTGAAATTGGTTATGTTGTGCATCCGGATTATCAGGGGCATGGCTATGCAACGGAAGCGGTGAACGCAGTCATTGAAGATTTGAGAGAAATGGGATTTCAAAAAGTGGTGGCAGGTTTTTTTGAAGAGAATAAACCAAGCTGCAGGGTAATGGAAAAATGCGGAATGAGACCAAATGGAGTTGTGGATGAAGAGGAATACCGTGGAATTCGGCACAAGTGTTTATATTACGAGCTTGTTCTGTAGCGGTAAGAAAATGGGAAAGTTGTCAGAAAGGAACCGGATAGTGGAAATACGTAAAGCACAAGCAGGCGAGCCGGTGGCTTTCATGGAAGTTAAATTTGCTATTTACCCCGCTATTTGCCTTATGGTTAGATTCACTCATAAAAATGTGCCAATCACAATATAATTCCCTCATAAAAATGTTAAATCAAAGAAAAAATAGCTCATAAAAATGTGATTTTGATAAAATATACACCCCAAAAAGGTGCCAATTAGGTGTATAATGGGTATACTTAAAATTTGGAGGTGCATGATATGGGGTATCTAGTTCGAAAAGCAGATGCTTTCTTGAGGGAATGGAAACAGAATCCGGATCGAAATCCACTGGTTATTAAGGGTGCGCGGCAAGTGGGAAAAACAGAGACAATTCGAACCTTTGCCCGGGAAAACTACAAAAATGTAGTCGAGATTAATTTTATTACGGAACCAGCGTATAAATCAATTATTGATGAAGGGTTTTCAACGGATCACATTATCAAGTTGATTAGCAGAATTGATCCTACAAAACATTTTGTGGAAAATGAGACATTGATTTTTTTTGATGAGATTCAGGATTTTCCGGAAATTGCGACGGCACTCAAATTTTTCAAGGAAAATGCCAAGTATGATGTTATATGTTCAGGCTCATTACTTGGTGTGCAGTATCAACGGATTGCGAGCATCAGTGTAGGGTACAAGACCGATTATCAGATGTACTCTATGGATTTTGAAGAGTTTTTGTGGGCAAAAGGATATTCGGAAGAGATGGTATTGGATATGCTTGGGCATATGTTGGAAGGGATTGCTTTTTCCGAAGCGGAGCATACGATTTTATCAAATCTTTTTCTGGAGTATTGCATTTTAGGGGGAATGCCGGCAATTGTATCAAGTTATATTGAAAGAGGCACGTTTGAGGGATCATTGGCTTTGCAGCATCAATTATTGCTGGATTATGAAAATGATATTGTTAAATATGCACAAGGACTGGATAAGGCAAAAATTCTGAGTGTATATCGGTCAATTCCGGCACAGCTTGCAAAAGAAAATAAGAAATTTCAATATTCAAAAGTTTCGAAAGGCGGAAGATCCAAGGATTATATGGGGTGTGTAGAATGGCTTAAAGATGCCGGCCTTATTAATGTATGCGAATGTTTGCAATTCCCGGAGCTGCCATTAAAAGGAAATGTGGATGAAAGTAAATATAAAGTATATATTTCGGATACAGGGCTGTTGGTAGCGAGTCTGGATGATGAATCACAAATGGATTTGCGTGCAAATAAAAATCTTGGCATTTATAAAGGTGCACTCTATGAAAATTTCGCAGCGGAGGCATTGGTAAAACAAGGGTATGGGCTTTATTATTACTCAAAAGACAATTCCACATTGGAAGAGGATTTTTTTATTCGGAGTGCAAATGAACTTGTTCCGGTAGAAGTGAAAGCAAATGCTAATCGTGCGAAGTCTTTACGGCAATTAATAAAAAGCGATGCGTATGCAGATATCAAGCATGGAATAAAACTAATGGCGGGGAATGTGGGAATCAATGATGATATTGTTACATTTCCGTATTTTTGCGCATTTTTGTTAAAGAGATATATGCGCGAACAAAACATCTTTCAGTAAACGAAAACCATCCAGAGAAAGAGAGATAAGAGGTAACATGACAGAAAAAGAGAAAATGCTTGTCGGAAAGATTTACGATCCGAGCGATAAAACGTTAGATGAATTGCGTGCAAAGGCACATAAATTATCCCAGATGTACAACAATACCTATGATACGGATGCGGAGAAACGTAAGGAAATCATGGCGGAACTGGTTCCAGACTGTGGACAGGACACGTATTTGCAGGGACCGATTTGTTTTGATTACGGTGTGTTTACAACGATAGGGAGTAAGTGCTTCGCAAACTTTAATTTTACCGTGCTGGATACCTGTCCGGTGACCATCGGCGATAATGTATTTTTCGGGCCGAATTGTACGATCGCAACACCGATGCACCCGTTCCGTTGGCAGGAGCGCAATATGAAACATAAAGAAGACGGTACGGTGTATGATGACGAATACGGGAAGCCGGTCGAGATCGGCTCTAACTGTTGGATTGCCAGCAACGTTGTTATTACCGGAGGAGTCACGATCGGTGAAGGCTGCGTGATCGGAGCGGGAAGCGTCGTAACGAGAGATATTCCGGCAAACTCACTGGCTGCCGGCAATCCGTGCAAAGTCATCCGCGAGATCACAGAGAAAGATTCCATTCAGAATATGCCGGAATTGTGGTAGGCTATCTGTAATTGCGGGAAATAAAGGAGCACAACATGAAGATACAAAGCGTTGCGGTTCTTGGCGCGGGAGCGGTCGGCTCCTATGTGATCTGGGGACTTTCGGAGAAAAATGATATCAAACTTGGAGTGATCGCGGAGGGCGAACGTGCCGCGCGACTCAAAAAAGGCTGCCGGATCAATGATGTGACCTATCATCCTGAAGTGTGGACACCGCAGGAAGCACATGGCGTCGATTTGCTGATTGTCTGCTTAAAATACGGCGCTTTGCCGGGCGCACTGGAGAGTATCCGTGCGATCGTGGGAGAGAATACGATCGTTATGAGCCTGATGAACGGCGTGGACAGTGAGGAAATCATCGCGGAAGCGATTGGTGCATCGCACATGATCTATTCCGTCATCAAGGTTGCATCCCACAGGGAGGGCGACGGATATTATTTTGTTCCAGAGACCACAATCGGTATTATATTCGGTGAGTTTCAGGCTCCGTATGACAGCGAGCGCGTGCAGGCAATCGAGGCGCTTTTTGCAGATACGGGAATCCATTATCGTTCTACGGAATTTGCGCAGGAGGAGATGTGGAGCAAGTTCCGCCTGAATGTGTGTAACAATCTGCCGCAGGCAATCCTTGGTGTAGGTGTCGGATGTTATACGGACAGCGAGCATATGAAGGCGATCAGTGACGGACTTCGTAATGAACTTGAGACGATTGCTGCCGCAAAAGGTATCGATATGAGCAAGATTGAAGCATCTTCGAAGCACGGAAGTCCGGTGCGCGCATCGGCGAAGTTCTCGACTTTGCAGGACATTGAAGCGGGGCGTCACACGGAGATCGATATGTTTTCCGGTGCCTTGATGCGCATGGGCAGGGAACTTGGAATCCCGACACCGTATAACGAATACACCTACCATATGATCAAGGCATTGGAAGAGAAGAATGACGGAAAGTTTGATTACAGCGGAAAGAATGATAAGATGACCTGGTCGAAGTAAACTTGCTTGACGAAACGCGAAAAGTAACCGATAATGGCAGGAAAGGAGGAAAACCGGATGCTTGAAAATAAGTTAGGGCTGACAAGTTCTGCGGATCTTGCGCGTGAAGAGGAGCGTATCAGCAAGAAGAAAGCTGCCGAATTATTTGAAAAAGGCATTCGGGACGATCTTCCTGCAGGCGTGTTTTCAACGCTGCAAGTGATACATCGATATCTGTTTGAAGATATTTATCCGTTTGCCGGAAAAATCCGCACGGTAAATGTTGCGAAAGGCAATTTCCGTTTCGCTCCGCTTATGTATTTGCAGGCGGCACTTGATAATATCGATAAAATGCCACAATCGGATTTTGATGAGATTGTTGAGAAATATGTTGAAATGAACATTGCGCATCCGTTCCGGGAAGGAAATGGCCGCAGTACACGTATCTGGCTGGATCATATTTTAAAAATCGAGATTGGTAAAGTGGTTGACTGGAGCAAGGTGGATAAGGAAGATTATTTACTTGCAATGGAGCGCAGTCCGGTCAAAGATATTGAGATCAAATATCTTCTAAAAAATGCTTTGACGGATGAGATTGATAGCCGGGAGGTCTATATGAAGGGCATTGATCATAGTTACTACTATGAAGGCTATACTACATTTAAGACAGAAGATTTGTGAAAACACCCCCGTCTGCTTGGCAGGCGGGGGTTTGTTATTAGAAATTGTGAGCCTGTTCGGCAAGATGCGATACATCCATATAGCTCGGCAGGCCATGGGAATAGGTGACCGGAACCTCTCTCTGAATGAGCGGTGTGAGGTAGGTGAGCATCTCTTCCGTGACATTGTTGCCGCGGGCGTTGATCCATTCGCGCGGAACGGATTTCGCCTCGTTGGCAATATTTTTGATCTCCGCATAGTCGTATACAATTGTGTAAGGCTCGTCGGAGGCGCGTTTCATAACGACCATGGATGCGGTGATGCCCTGCAAAGCCAGTGTTACGGCTTTCTCTCCGGAGAAGAAGGCCTCCTTTAAGTCGGTGGCAGAGGAAAGATGTGCGGCGCATCGCTGTAGGATGTTAATCTCAACGGAGCGGACTTTGACCGGAAGGCTTGCTTTGATCAGAAGTTCCAGAGCCTTTCCGGCGCCGCTTAACTGGCTGTGTCCGAAGGTGTCGGCAGCGCTCTCGCCGGCACTGATGTAATTGCCCTTCGCGTCATGGATGCCTTCCGATACGGCAACGATCACATTGTCACGCTCCGTGAGGAGTTCGCGCACATCCGCAAGAAAATCCTCCGTGTTAAAATTACATTCCGGAAGATAGATCAGGTGCGGCGCATCGCAGTAGGCGTTGCGGGCGAGCGCGGATGCGGCGGTCAGCCAGCCGGCGTCACGTCCCATGATCTCAACGATCGTAACGCTTTTGACCGGATAGATGATCGTGTCGTGCGCAATCTCGAGGAGTGTCGAAGCGATGTATTTCGCAGCAGAGCCAAAGCCTGGTGTGTGATCGGTGATCATAAGATCGTTGTCGATCGTCTTCGGGATGCCGATGATCCGGATATCGCTTCCGATCGATGCGGCATAATCGGAAAGCTTTAATACTGTGTCCATCGAGTCGTTTCCCCCAATATAGAAGAATGCCTTAATATGTAATGCGTCAAACTGCTCGAAAATCTTCTCATAATCGGATAGATCTTCACGGTAATCCTTTAATTTGTAGCGGCAGGAGCCAAGATACATGGCCGGTGTGGTGGCAAGTCGCAGCAGAGCTTCTTTATCGGAAGTGGTCAACTCCGTAAGATTTAAGTAATGTTGATTCAGAATGCCGAGGATACCATTGACGGAACCGTAAACGGTACCGTAATGTCCGATGGCTGCGTGGATAACGCCCGCAAGGCTGGCGTTGATCGCGACGGTCGGACCGCCGGATTGCGCAACGATGCAATTCGGTAAAGCTGTTTGTTGTGCCATGGTGAAAACCCCCTTTTATACGATATGAAGTTTGATACCCATATCTTTTATAATATTTTTCCATTCGTCCGAGATGCCGCTATCTGTGACAATCTCATCGACGGAGTTGAGCGGTGCGACGAAAGCGGAGCTGTCTCTTATACACATCTCCGAGCCCACGAGACGCGTAGTAATCTCGTA
>URQG01000045.1 GCA_900549895.1 uncultured Lachnobacterium sp. | reverse complement strand
ATATTCACCATATTTAACATTTGCTTCCGCAATCAATTTTAATAGTTCTTTGTCTATTTTATATTCTAAAGGCATGTTTTTTGCTTTATAAGGTTCCATATCATTGACGCTCCTTTCATTTACAGTGATATTTTACCATTTACAGCGCAAAAAATCACTGTTTTTTTAAAAAACAGTGATTTTTTATCGTATTTAAGTGAATTTTTCACTTTCTTTGACTCAACACAAGAATTACCGCGAACGTGATCACTTCCGATCCGAGAAAAGACAGCCACACACCATTAAGTCCGAACAGGCTTGCAAAAACGATCGCACAGATCACAATTGCGATCGCGCCTCGCGTGATCGATCCGACAATTGCCGGACGCGGACGATCCACTGCAGAAAAATAAGCGACTAGCATAATGTTGATTCCCGCGAACAGAAATCCGAGGAAATACAAACGCAGTCCGACATGCGCGTAGGAAAGAAGCGCGGCATTGTTCTCGCTGTTGAAGATGGCGATCCATCCGTCCGTCCAGCCCCATGCCGCTGCGATCATGATCACTTCTGCGACAAGCGCCGCCATAACTCCCCAGCGCAAGAACGTTTTCACCTGCTGCCTATCGCCGCGCCCGTGGCTTTCGCTGATCAGCGGCTGCGCGCCCTGCGCGAGTCCGTTACAGATCGACATTGCAACGATCGAGAGATTCGCGATCACTCCGTATGCCGCCACACCGACATTTCCGGCAATGCCGAGGATCAGCATATTGAATACGATCGTGATGACCGCCGATGAAATCTCTCCGACAAAAGCCGAGATGCCGAGCGGGCAACACGAAACGATATGGCTGAAATCAGGCTTTTTCCAATAAAATGCAACTGTATTTTTGCGCCCGAGAAAATGCGTGCAGCACACAAGCATCGTGATGATCGGGCTTGCTGCTGTGGCAAGTGCGGCACCCGCCATCCCCATACCAAGCGGAAACATTAAAATATAATCAAACAGAATGTTGAACATACTGCCGCTGATGGAGCCAAGCATCGCAGTAGAGGTTGCATTGTCATTGCGCGCAAATGCTGTAAAGGTATAGTTGCACATAAAAAACGGTGCACCCATCATCGCGATCCGAAGGTAGGTCTTGCCCAACGCAACCAACTTGGCATCCGCCCCAAGCAGCGCCAAAAACGGCTCAGGCGCAAAGATTCCAACCAAAATGAACGGAATACTACAGATAACACTCCATGTGATCGACTGTGTAAAAAAGTAATCGGTATTCTGTCCCTGTGCCTTGCGGATGCTGTAGCGCGTCGCCGAACCGATACCGATCATCGCACCAATCGCATACATGAGGCCATAGACCGGCAGGATCAGGTTCAGCACTGCCAGACCGTTTGCGCCCTCACAAACCGAGATAAAAAACGTATCCGCAAGAATGTAAATCGAAATTCCGATCATTCCCGCTACGCTTTGTAGCATATATTTTGTAAATTGTTGAAACATCGTTTTCTTTCCCATATGCCAAAATCAAATTGAGCCCTTTTTCTTTTTATTCTTCGCTGCGCACACTCTGCCGCGCCATCAATACCGCACCCTCCGCAGCATCCTCACACGGTTTCACACACTTGAAGCCGATACAGCGTTTTTCAATCTCCTGCACCAGCAGCTTCCGGTACATCGTATCATTCTCCAGCAGTTCACCGAGCAAAGCCACCTCTCCGGCGTCCATCTTCAAACGCTTCGCCACCAAAGCCGCCTGTTCGCTCAGAAGCGACGCATTTTCCGTCAGGATTGCAAGCGCTTTCGCATCTCCCGCTGCGGCTGCCTGCTCCGCAGCACCGGCAAGCTGAGCGATGCCGCTTTCATCATTGGTATCTGCATACGCAATCATCTTCTCCCGGTCCGTAATCTTATACTTGTCGGCAAGTAATTGCATGAGCATCGTCGCACCCTCCGATGCATCGCCTGCATCCCACGCCTGCGCCACCGCACGAAGCACATCCCTGCCGATTGCATAACCGCTGCCTTCGTCACCGATCCGATGTCCCCAGCCACCGACGCGGGCCGTCTCATTATCCGCATTACGCCCGAAACAGATAGATCCGTTTTCCACCACAACCGTGATGCCAGGCTCTCCTGCCAATGCACCCCACAGTGCAATCTTCTGGTTGCTGACAAGCTGCCAGTTGGTAATCCCTGCCCGCTCCATTGCCTGTTTGACAACGCTTTGCATCCGTAAATTGTGAACATCCCCTACCCCAATGCACAGCGCCTCGCATTCGCCGGTCTGCCGCAGAAACTCGCAGATCTGCACCATCAGGATCGTAAATCCATCCACACCTATATTTTCTATATTAAATGACCCAAACTCTTCCGTTGCCATCACGCGCCCATCCCGGTCGCTGCAGATGACGGTCGTCCTGGTCTCGCCACCATCGATTCCCGCTACATATCTCATAATCGTCCTCCTCCGAGAGATGCAATTATCACTATTTCTATTATGCCTCATTTCCGTAAGATAAGGCAAGTTTTTCATGTGTTATGTCACGAATTTGATATATCAACAGCGACTAATCGAAAGTCAGATTTTAGATTAGTCGCTATTGACACATCGCATTCTTCGTCCTAATCTATGTATCGGGAAAAAAAGTAATTTAATTCATAGAAGGTGTATCCATGCGAACGAAATCAAATGCCAATTCCAATAAAAAATCTGAGTCGATCGCTCATTTATACAGCAATGTCGATCTGCGCAAACTGCTGATTCCGATCATCGTCGAGCAGCTGCTCTCATCCCTGATGGGAACCGTCGATACCATGATGGTCAGCAACGTCGGCTCCGCAGCGATCTCTGCAGTCTCGCTCGTCGATTCCATCAACATACTGGTTATTCAGGCATTGTCCGCACTTGCCGCCGGCGGCGCGATCCTCTGCTCGCAGTATCTGGGCAGTCACAATGAAAAAGGCGCCAACAACTCTGCGCGCCAGGTGCTCTATGTCATGGCGCTGCTGTCTACTGCATTATCGGTCGTCTGCCTCGTGTTCCGCTACCCGCTGCTGCGCGCGATCTTCGGTGCCGTGGAAGCGGATGTCATGCGCAATTCACAGGTCTACTTCCTGTTCACGCTGCTTTCTTTCCCGTTCATCGGCCTTTATGATGCCGGTGCTTCAATCATGCGTGCGCAAAACAACAGCCGCACCCCGATGATCATCTCCGTAGTTTCGAATTTCATGAATATCGGTGGTAACGCAATCCTGATCTTCGGCTGCAATATGGGCGTCGAAGGCGCTGCGATCTCCACTCTGATCTCACGCATTTTCTGCGCAATTGTGGTCATCGGATTTCTTCGCATGGAGGATCAGGTGCATCCGCTGAAAGCACTTTTTTGCTCCGGTTCCGCCACGCAATCCGGCACTCCGGATCAAAGCGGCGATTTCTATGCACCGGGCGCAGCCGACGATCCGGTTGCCGCGATCCGCGTCCGTAATTATCTTGCGATCCGCCCGGATTGGTCTATCATTAAGAAAATTCTGCTGATCGGTATCCCGTCCGGCATCGAAAACAGCATGTTCCAATTCGGAAAACTTGCGATCCAGTCCACAGTCTCTACACTCGGAACCGTTGCGATCGCCGCACAGGCGATGACCAATATTCTGGAGAACTTAAACGGCATCGCCGCCATCGGCATCGGCATCGGACTGATGACCGTCGTCGGACAATGCCTTGGCGCAGGGCGCAAAGACGAAGCAATCTATTATATCAAGAAGCTGTCGTGGCTCTCTGAGATTGTCATTATCGCAAGCTGCCTGCTCGTGTTCGTCTTAACCAGACCGATTACGATGCTCGGTGGAATGGAAAAGGCCAGCGCCGATCTCTGCTTTCGTATGATCGTATTCATTACGATCACGAAGCCGATTTCATGGGTGCTGTCCTTTATTCCGGCATATGGCATGCGCGCTGCAGGCGACGTCCGATTCTCGATGATCACGTCCTGCTGCACGATGTGGCTTTGCCGTGTAAGCCTATGTATTTATCTGTGCCGCGTATGGGGCTTTGGCCCGATTGCGGTGTGGATCGGCATGTTTGCCGACTGGAGCCTGCGCGCGATCATCTTCACGCTGCGCTTCCACTCGCGCCGCTGGCTGAATCACCACGTCATCGATTAGTAGTCGCGCTCGAAATGCTGGTAATCCTTGGAATGCGTCCAGTCACCACCCCAGGTAAATCCATGCTCCGTAAATAGTTTGTAGCACAGATCATCATGATCGATCTTGTACGGAAAATCCTTGCTCCGGTCCACATAATCCGCGCCGTTTGCCGGCTCGATGGAAAGCTTTCCATTCACGGTCTTTACGTACGGATTGTAGCGCGTGTTGATGTCCACCGCCATCCCAAGTCCATGCTTGGAAATGCGTGTTGTGTGCGAAATAAACCGGAAATTGAACGCCGACGAATTGTTGTCGCTCATCGAAGCCTCGTCATCCGCATCGTATTCATCCACAAGGCGCACTTTCTCAATCGGATAATCTGCCTTATACAATTCCTCGAAGATTTCGAGCACATCATCTGCAATCTTCCTGCTTACGACCAGCTCGCCTGCCTTTACTTCCCCGTCAAATCCCATGTGCAGCACATGCACGTAACGCAGGTCATCACGCGGAACCGTACAGTTGTCCTTGTAGGATTTGCCCTGCATCTTCGCAAAAATGTCATCCGGGATCCCGGAGATGTAGAAATCATCGGAGGTAATCTTGTGATCATTGTCGCTGTCCTTTTTTGAATCCTTCTTCACATCCGTGTCGGTCTGAGTTGTTCCGGAGTTTTTGTTGCCGGAAGCGGTCGTATTGTCCACGTCAGAGTTTTCCCCGTTAGCCGACTTGGAATCTGTCGGAGTTTCTGTATCGGATTTTCCAGCCACATCTCCTTGTGTATCCTGTGATATCTCATCTTCCGAATCAGTCTCCTGCGCAATCTGCTCCGACGCATTCTCCGTCTCCGTATTTGCTTCGTTGCGCTTGCTATTCTTCCACATGTGACTTCCCACCACTGCGGCACCTGCCACAACGATGAGCGTAAGTGTAAGAATGATGCCTTTTCGCTTATTCAAGATTTCCTCCTCACATCAACTCAATCAAAAACATCTCATACAGATCATCCTCTCCCTGCAGCAGCGGCGAGTTCTCCCCGCCACCATTGGTCGAGCGACGCATCGCCGCATAGGAATCCTCACCCGCTGTAACCAGATCGAACGCCGAAAATGTACATCCATGCTCCTGCGCAATCCGGCAAAAAGCCGACACCGGGTTCGGCATCTCGCGTGTCGCAAGTAACGCCCCTGCGAGTTTCGGATTGGAGCGCGCCTCGGCTTTTAATTTTTCTAATTCATCGTAAATGTTCATGGTACTGCTTCTCCAATTCATCTAAAACCGGTTTCCGCACTTCGGGCAAAACTCAAAGTCCTCCGTCGTCTCATATCCACAATAATTGCAGTGCTTGACCCTGCGCCCATAATTTCCCTGATTAATCCGCCTTAAGTGCTGCGGCAGGATCTCAACCTGCTCTCCGCGGGCGATTGCTTTCCCGATCTCCGGATCCAATTCATATAATGCCCCGCAACAACCGGTCTGCACATAATAATGTTTGTTCCACTTAAAGCACGGAATGAAAAAAAGCGACAAAACCGTGTACGTCATAAAGACCTGATACCTGCCATACTTGCCGCATGCATCACAAATCATCGTCTGCACAAAATCAAAATCTTTTCTTCCGTCCGTAATTCCCATCATAAAAAACATGTTATTACCCTGCTATTTTCGCCCAATCGGCTTCCTTAAATCCAACCAATACAGTATCGCCCGTCACCAAAAGAGGGCGCTTCACAAGCATGCCGTTTGTCGCAAGAAGCTGCAACTGCTCATCCTCACTCATCGCCGGAAGCTTGTCCTTTAACTGCATCTCCTTGTATAACATTCCACTTGTGTTAAAAAACTTCTTTAACGCAAGCCCGCTCATCTCATACCACCTCTTCAGTTCCTCATACGTTGGATTATCCTCCACAATATGACGCTCCGTGTATTCCACTCCATGTTCCTCCAGCCACTTTCTTGCCTTCTGGCAGGTAGAACACTTCGGATAACAAATAAAAAGCATCCTTTTTCCTCCTTATCTTCACTTACTCAGCCACATGCAAAATATCCGCTATACTTCATTCGTATAGCGGATCGTATTTCTATTACACGCTCACGGGTTTCTCCATCGCTTCCTTAAATTCTTCCGGCGTCATATTCACTCTTGACGCAGCATCATCAAGCGTCAAAATGTCATCTTCCACTAAAGAGAAAAGTGTGGTCATAGTTCCCTGACGCATACCCTGTTGCATTCCCTCTTCTCTTCCTTTTCGCATCATTTCCTGATCTCTCATAAGCAGCGTCATGTACTCGGTCCTCCATTCCTTATGATCCTTCACTTTTTGAACGGCATTCTCCAGTTTACCAACCAATCGGCTTCTTCCTTGTTTTCCGCTCAACCAGTCCGGAAAATCTTTCATATCCGACGATACATCGTCTGCATCGCCACTTGCACACAGAAAAATCTTGGTAGCTTCATCACCTAGATTGATCTGTGGTAATTCCTTGCAAATACTCTCAAAAGTATATTTATGTAATCCAGCTCCAAACGCATCAAACGGACATATAAAAATCACATAACTCTTTTTCAATTCACTGTAGTCCGCGCCACGTTCAATCAGATTCAAGTCGATCATCCCTTGATAGTACCTGGATCGTTTCGGAAGATTCCGGTTCTCCGCCGTCTGCATCTCGCAATCAAAAACCGTCCCAGTATCATCCTCACTGTAGACATCAAATCTGACACCCTTGCCATCTGCTGTAAGTTCGATTGGCTGTTGTTGGTCCAAGCGTGTAAACTGGCCAACCTTTCTCCCTATGATCAGCTCCAATAACTCACGGCATAAGTTTGGGTTCGTTGTAAGCACTTTGCAGAACATAAAATCATCCGCAAAAGTCAGCTCTTCGTATTTTTTCATTCAAAATCCTTTCTACTCTCCCAGATAGAAATGAATTCTAAACATCTAAATGTAAAAACCGTGCCCCCTTCCCCATTACTATTTAATGCTGTATGCTAAAATATATTATATCGTATGTAACTACAGTGATGCAATCCCCCTATCAATGCCAGAAGTTCCCGGTTGCTTCAGGGACTTTCATAACATCGCGTTGTTACTCATTTTCTTCCTCAAAGCCCCGATTCAGAAAATCATTCCACTTCGCATTCGTGTCTTCCAACTGATGCTTCTGCATAATCCGGTTCCGGTCACTGAGAATCGCCAGCATCTCATCCACAATCTCCGCCATCGGAAGCTTCTTATAATGTGATAAATATCCCATCATCCGCTGCGCCGTCCAATCCGTATTCAGATTTAGCGAAATCTGCTCACAGAATTCCTGTGGATAGCCTCGATTGAGGAACGTGTTATATAGTTCTATTGATTTTGGTGTTCTGGGTTTCATACTTCTTCTTTCTCCCGATATCTCCTCTGATAATAATCCATCGCGCGATACTCGATTGCATCCCGCATATACTCCGCAAACATCGGATCACCGACTACCTCACGCAGATTCTCATTTAACGCAAGTGCCACACCATCCTTCTCCACAAAGAATCCATTTCCCGATTTTAACAGAAAATGAACCGGCATCTGCATAATTTTCTTCACATGCTCCTTGTCTGAAATCGCAAGATAATCCTGATATGTAATCGCTTTATCCAAATCCTTCCAATTCGTGCTTGTGTTGAAAAACTCCTTCCAACTTACCAGAAGTTCCGCTTCCGACACTTCCATCCGAATATCTCCATGATTGTAGAAAGCCATCAGCACAGGCATTTTATATACCTTTGACATGTTTGTATTCTCAATCAAGCCGATAAATTCCCGTCCGATTCCTCCATACAAAGCATCCTCTTCCGGCATTAATTCATCCAGTTCCTTCAAGAAGTTCAAATATCTCTTAAATGGATTATCCGCCGCATGCTTTATCGCCATCTGATACACATCATCATCCATATAAGTGAACAAATCCATTCTGGACGGGCGCTTTCCAAGCAGTTCCTTCACACGGAAAAATTCATTCCGAATTTGATCCCGGACACGCAGATGCTTCTTATCCATTTCCGCAAACAGATCAATCAGACGCATATCAAAATCAATCATGCAGTCATCCGGATAGCCGGAACGATCCGCCGGATCATATGCTCCGTCACCGGATAAAGCCTTGCCCGTGAGCAGATAACGAACTCTGCCTGCCTTCAGATAATTACCGATAAAATCCAATACATTTAAATACTCTTTTCCATTACTTTTTCGCAAACCGCGTCCAAGCTGCTGCAAAAATACGGTCGGAGATTCCGTCGGTCGCAGAAACATTACCATATCCACTGACGGCACATCAACACCCTCGTTGAACATGTCCACCGAGAAAATCACACGGATCTCTCCGCTTTTTAACTTTTCAATTGCAACATCCCGTTCTTCCGAGAATTCCCCCTGCGCATCACTGTACACTGCCACCGACGGGATGCCACGCTTGCAGAATTCCTTCGCCATCTCCTCCGCATGCTCCCTCGTACAGCAGAAGCCCAACGCACGCTTTGAGCCATATTTGCAGTAGTACTTATAAATCAGATCGTGTCGATGCACATTTCCGATATAAGTCTCATTCAGTTCTGCCGAATCATATCTGCCTTTTACCACATGCAACTTGGAATAATCCGTATCATCGTAGATGCCATAATAGTGAAAGGGCACCAGCATTCCCTTATTGATCGCGTCCGCGAGCGGTAGTTCATAAGGCACATTATAATCGCAGATCTCGTAGATATTCCTGCCGTCCATTCGTTCCGGCGTCGCCGTCAGACCGAGCAGAAACTTCGGCTGAAAATAATCCACGATCTTACGATACGGATTGTTGACCGCATGATGGAACTCATCGATCACAATGTAGTCAAAATAATCCCGCGCGAAATAATTCTCATTTAGATATTCCGACTTTCCTAGCGTCATGACCGACGCAAAAATTACCGACTTGTCCGTACATTTATCCGCCCCTCGGAAAAAGCCATAGTCATCGGAATTCCTGATATTATGAAATGTCGTTGCCGCCTGATTTAGGATTTCCTCGCGATGCGCGACAAACAAAACTCTCGCATACGGTTTCGAGTCAAAAGCCGCAATACAGGTCTTTCCCACACCGGTTGCAGCCTGTACCAACGCACGTTTCGCACCTTCCGCACGCGTCGCTTCCAGCGCACAGAGCACCTCGATCTGCGCTCCGCGCGGTTCGTAGATCATGCGCACATTTGTATCCTGCGCATCTTCCTGATCGTACTTATCCAGGTCTTTCGCCACCGCCGGACGATGCCAATTTTTAGAATATCGTTTGAGTTCCGCCTCATCAATCACGGTCGAATGATGTTCAAAAAGATCCTCAAACGTCTCGTAAAACTTCTGATAACTCTCAGGATCCGTCTTACTGTTAAAACGATAATTCCACTCGATTCCCGAAGTTAATGCACTTCTGGAAACATTGGAAGAACCGATGTACATCTCACTGTAAGTAGCATAATGAAACATATAAGCCTTCGGATGAAACGACCGCTTCGGATCATTATAAAAACGTAAATCAACCTGATCTCCCAACTTCCTTTTGATCAGATACAAAGCAGACGGCTGCGTAATGCCGAGATAATTTCCCGTAAGAATCCGAATCTTCGCGCCCCTCTGCAACGCCTGATCCAAATCCTTCAAGATCATCTTCACACCGGACTCCATCAGAAACGACACAATGATATCGACTCCATCCGCTTTCTTCATGCTGCCGGACAAACGAAAATACAAAAACATTCTCTCATCCAATCCGCCCGTTATCACATCCGTCGGAAAGTTCTCCGCCAAATTCATATTCAAATTTTCCGCAGAATTAAATTCAGCCATCTTTCATCTCCTCGGCCCGGTCTGACATCTCCGGTAATCCACATTTCCTCAATCCGAATTCCATCCACATCCGCTACAAATTCCCGGAATGTTTCTTCCGTAAAATCCATAAAAAAGCGTCCGTTCCGCTCCCCCTCAAATGTTCCGTACTTAAAGGAAGTGTAAATAATTCCATTCTCCTTTAGCGCTGCAATCATCTTCCTTAAGACATCCTTTAACGACTCCTTCGAAAGATGAAGAATCGACGAACAGGCCCAGATACCATCGTACCTGTCTCTTATACACATCTGACGCTGCCGACGATCTTACGCGTGTAGATC
>URQG01000044.1 GCA_900549895.1 uncultured Lachnobacterium sp. | reverse complement strand
CCAGTCAGCGAGCTTCCGGAAGGATACTTAAGCTGGATGCCGACGCGATGGAGGCACTTACAAAAGAGGAGCGTGCTTGCGGAGTATTTAAAGTAATTTACTGCATTACGTTATTGCAACAAAGCGGACAATCTGCTACAATCGTTGTAACAGGCGTATCGCGCCCAATCAATATAACGCAAAGGAGTAGAATTATGTACACAATGGAAGATATTCAGGCAGTAGATCCTGAGATCGCAGCAGCCATTCAGGCAGAATTTGACAGACAGAACAGCCACATTGAGCTGATCGCATCAGAGAACTGGGTAAGCCCGGCGGTTATGTCCGCTATGGGAAGTATTCTGACGAACAAGTACGCAGAAGGTTATCCGGGAAAGCGTTATTATGGCGGGTGCGAGTGCGTAGATGTGGTAGAAGAACTGGCACGCGAGCGTGCAAAGAAACTTTTCGGATGTGAGTATGTTAATGTGCAGCCACATTCTGGTGCACAGGCAAATATGGCAGTACAGTTTGCAATCTTAAAACCGGGCGACACCATCATGGGCATGAACCTTGATCACGGAGGACACTTGACGCACGGATCACCGGTTAATTTCTCCGGAACATATTTTAACGTAGTTCCTTACGGAGTTAATGACGAGGGATTTATCGATTACGATAAGGTAAGAGAGATCGCTTTGGAGTGCAAGCCGAAGATGATCATCGCAGGCGCATCGGCTTATGCCCGTACGATCGACTTCAAGAAATTCCGTGAGATCGCGGACGAAGTCGGTGCAGTCCTTATGGTTGATATGGCACATATCGCAGGACTTGTTGCGGCAGGACTTCATCCAAGCCCAATCCCATATGCGGATGTCGTGACAACTACAACACACAAGACACTTCGTGGCCCGCGTGGAGGAATGATTCTCTGCAGCGAGGAAGTAAATAAAAAATACAATTTCAATAAGGCAATCTTCCCGGGAACGCAGGGTGGCCCGCTTATGCATGTGATCGCAGCCAAGGCGGTATGCTTCGAGGAAGCATTAAAGCCTGAGTTCAAGGAATACCAGACACAGATCGTGAAGAACGCACAGGCTCTGTGTAAGGGATTGCAGGCGCGTGACATCAAGATTGTATCCGGCGGAACGGATAACCATCTGATGCTCGTTGATCTGACACCATACGAGCTTACCGGAAAAGTCGTTGAGAAGCTTCTTGACAGTGCACACATTACTGCAAACAAGAATACGATTCCGAACGATCCACAGAAGCCATTCGTAACAAGCGGAATCCGTCTCGGAACACCGGCCGCTACTTCAAGAGGCTTGAAGGAAGATGATTTCGATCAGGTTGCAGAGGCAATCGCTATGCTCATCAAGAACGGTGAGGCAGCAGTCGAGGATGCCAAGGCAATCATCAAGACCTTAACGGATAAGTATCCACTTCAGCCAATGCATTAAAATGCGCTTGCTTTTTGGTATACAAGAGGCTATAATAGCAGAAGATAAGTAAGAAGCGATGACGGAAACTACGATTTTGAATCTTTTCAGAGAGCCGGTGGCGGGTGTGAACCGGTAAGCAGGAGAAATCTTTCCACTTCCTGAGCTGGCAGTGAAAGCTGCAAGGTTCGTACCCTTTAACGTACGTGA
Organism: uncultured Lachnobacterium sp.; assembly: GCA_900549895.1. Lineage (GTDB taxonomy): Bacteria > Bacillota > Clostridia > Lachnospirales > Lachnospiraceae > Roseburia. The sequence continues at coordinate 8,729 of URQG01000044.1, read as the reverse complement.
GAGGCTTCGCAAGGAGCAACTTGGGTGGTACCGCGGAAAGTATTTCATGACCTTTCGTCCCAGATGAAGAATCTGGGGCGGAGGGTCTTTTATTTCTGAATAAAAGATTATACATGTTTGGATGAATGCTTGGCGCATGTCATGATGGTTGCGGGAAATCGTGAAATTTGCTTTTAAAAATCATATCTACTAATAGGAGGATGTCATGATTGATTTAAAATTTTTAAGAGAGAACCCAGAAGTTGTTAAGGAGAACATTAAGAAGAAATTCCAGGATCACAAGCTTCCACTCGTTGATGAAGTGATCGAGCTGGACGCAAAGGCTCGTGCCGCACAGGCAGAGGCAGATGAGCTTCGTGCAAACAAGAACAAGATCTCCAAGCAGATCGGTGCTCTGATGGCACAGGGAAAGAAGGAAGAGGCTGAGGCTGTCAAGGCTGAGGTCGCTGCAAACGCTACACGTTTGACTGAGCTTGAGGCACAGGAGAAGGAACTCTCCGAGAAGGTTACAAAGATTATGATGACGATTCCGAACATCATCGATCCTTCCGTTCCGATCGGAAAAGATGATAGCTGCAACGTAGAGATCGAGAAGTTTGGCGAGCCGGTTGTTCCGGATTTCGAGATTCCATATCACACAGACATTATGGAGCGTTTCGACGGCATCGACCTTGATGCAGCAGGAAAGGTAGCCGGAAACGGATTCTATTACCTGATGGGTGACATCGCAAGAATCCATTCCGCAGTCATCTCTTACGCAAGAGATTTCATGATCGACCGCGGATTTACTTACTGTGTACCGCCTTTTATGATCCGTTCCAACGTTGTAACAGGCGTTATGAGTTTCGACGAGATGGATGCCATGATGTATAAGATTGAGGGCGAGGATCTCTACCTGATCGGAACCTCTGAGCATTCTATGATCGGTAAATTCATCGACACGATCAACGATGAGGAGAAGCTTCCATACACACTGACAAGCTATTCTCCATGCTTCCGTAAGGAAAAAGGCGCTCATGGTATCGAGGAGCGTGGTGTATATCGTATCCATCAGTTCGAGAAGCAGGAGATGATCGTTGTCTGCAAGCCGGAAGAGTCTAAGGTTTGGTATGACAAGTTATGGCAGAACACCGTTGATCTGTTCAGAAGCCTTGATATCCCGGTTCGTACACTTGAGTGCTGCTCCGGAGATCTGGCTGACCTTAAGGTGAAGTCCTGCGACGTTGAGGCATGGTCACCGCGTCAGAAGAAGTACTTCGAGGTTGGCAGCTGCTCGAACCTTGGGGATGCACAGGCTCGTCGTCTTAAGATCCGTGTCAAAGGCAAAGACGGTAAGAAGTATTTTGCACATACATTAAATAATACGGTTGTTGCTCCACCACGTATGCTGATCGCATTCCTTGAGAATAACCTGAATGCAGATGGATCTGTTAATATTCCGAAGGCGTTGCAGCCATACATGGGTGGAATCGAGAAAATCGTGCCTAAGCACGAATAATCCAGAAAGGGAAAAGATGGAAGATACGAATAAGCTTCAGGAGGAATGCACACACAACTGCATGACCTGCGGGCACGGATGCAGCGAGAACTCAGACGGTGTCGGCTTATTTGAAAAGGCGCTAAATGGTCTGAGTGACATCGATAGTGGTGAACTCCTTGCAGCATTGCAGCAGATCGGCGCAGATAGCAGTGAGGAGAATTAGAAATGTCGCGTGTGAAAGCATTCTTAAAAAGAAAAAATATTGAAATTACGGCGAAACGTTACGGCATCGATGCGCTGTCTGCGATGGCGCAGGGATTGTTTGCTTCTCTCTTGATGGGAACGATCCTTTCAACGCTCGGCGAGCAGGCTGGAATCGAGCTGCTTGTCACAATCGGCGGATATGCGAAAGCGGCGACTGGTGCAGCGATGGCGGTGGCAATTGGACTTGCCTTACAGGCACCGCCACTTGTATTGTTCTCACTGGCAGCAGTGGGAACGGCGGCAAACGCATCGGAGGTGGCTGGAGCGGGCGGACCGCTTGCGGTTCTGATCGTAACGATTTTTGCAGCAGAATTCGGTAAAGCAGTCTCCAAGGAGACGAAGATCGATATTCTGGTAACGCCTTTTGTCACGTCGTTTGTCGGAATCGGTCTTGCTCTCTGGTGGGGACCGGGTATCGGTTTCGTTGCAAGCGGCGTGGGTAATGCGATCATGTGGGCGACAGAACTGCAGCCTTTTTTGATGGGAATCATCGTGTCGGTGCTTGTCGGTATCGCACTGACGCTTCCAATCAGCAGCGCGGCGATCTGTGCGGCGTTAAGTCTTACCGGACTTGCCGGTGGTGCAGCGCTTGCAGGCTGTTGTGCGCAGATGGTTGGATTTGCAGTCATGAGTTTTAAGGAGAACCGCTGGGGCGGACTTGTCGCACAGGGCATCGGAACCTCAATGCTGCAGATGGGCAACATTGTCAAGAAGCCGCTTATCTGGATTCCGGCAATCCTGACTTCTGCGATCACAGGACCGATCGCAACCTGCGTTTTCCAGCTTAAGATGAACGGTGCAGCAGTTGCATCCGGTATGGGAACCTGCGGACTGGTCGGACAGATTGGTGTGTACACCGGCTGGCTTGCCGATATCGCAGCAGGCGAGAAGACGGCGATTACCGCATTTGACTGGATCGGACTGATCATGGTCTGCTTCGTTCTGCCGGCAGTTCTGACCTGGCTGTTCGGATGCTTTTTCCGTAAGTTGGGCTGGATCAAGGAGAACGATCTGAAATTGGATCTGTAATTGAATAACTTTGGAGCATAAGGCATTCATGTTTGGTAGTGATACCAGGAATGAATGCTTTTTTGCTCGGAATGAATCGAGTCGGATGAAACCGAATAAAATCAAATTTGATATATTATAAGAAGGATGAAAGATGAAATCAACAGAATATACAAAATGGGTCGCCTGCTGGGGCAACGCAACCTCGATTACTGATCAAAAGGAAGCCATGTATGCAAAAAACATTACGCTGCGTTATCCGATCCGGATGGTGTTTGATGGATGTGCACTCCGGCTGCATTTTTCCAATCTGACGGGAACGGAGCCGGTCACATTGAGTAAAGTTTATATTGAGCAGACAACGGTTACATTTGATGGAGAGAAGTCCGTCTTGATCGAGCCGGGAAAAGAAGTGACAAGCGATGAGATTGCTTATGAGGCGAAAGCGGGAACGGATGTCAATGTGAGCATTTATCTGGGCGAGTTCACGCAGATGAATGCTGGTGTGCTGATCACCGGACCACTGTCCAAGGGGCAGTATGCATATGGCGATCATGCCTTGGAGGAAGGACTTCCGGCGGATGACACGAGAAATACAAACTGGTTTTATTTTCTGAACACGGTGGATGTATTAACAAAAGCAGAAAATCATGCGTTTATCTGTTATGGAGATTCGATCACCGCACAGTCCTGGCCGGATGATCTGGCAATCCGGTTGTGGAACGAAGGCATTCGAAACGTAGCCATAATCCGGCGTGCAGTAAGCGGAACGCGCATTTTGCGACAGTATGACTGCATTACCTATGCGGCATATGGATTAAAAGGCGCAACGAGATTTCCAATTGAGATGGAAGCTGCCGGAGCGGACGCGGTGCTGATCCAGCATGGAATTAATGACATTATCCATCCGGTAGGTGTGGAGATTAATCAGTTCCGGCCTTGGTCGGATATGCCAACTTCGGCCGATCTGATTGCCGGAGTTGAGGATATTTATATCCGGTATGCAAAAGAAAAAGGTTACAAGGTATACGGCGGAACACTGCTCCCAATCTATGGGTGGCGCACGTATGCACCATTCCGGGAAGAAATCAAAAATGAATTTAATCATTGGATCCGGACGACCGATAAATTTGACGGATATGTGGATTTTGAAGAGGCTGTCAGGGACGAAAATCATCCGGAGGCTTTTGCCGAAGGAAATGATAGTGGGGATCATCTTCACCCAAGCGAAAAGGCGTATGAAATCATGGCTGGGGCAATTCCGGCAGAGTGGTTTTTCTAGACCGAACAAAGGAATCTATAGATTGACAAAATTTTGTCAAAGTGTTACGATTGGACTATCAGAGTTAATACTTCATTGGGAGGTATTACACACAATTATAGGAGGATTTATACAATGAGCGAATTTAAGAATTTGACACTTGATGTTGCTGATGGCATCGCCGTACTTGCAATCTCAAGACCGGCTGCTTTAAATGCATTAAACAGTGAGACTCTTGACGAGTTAAACGTATGCCTTGGAGAGATCGAGAAGAACGATGATATCAAGGTTGTAATCTTAACCGGTGGTCCGGATAAGAAGGGTAACGAGTTCAAGTCATTCGTTGCAGGCGCTGACATCGCTGAGATGGTGAACTTTACAGCTCCTGAAGCACGTGCATTCGGTATCAGAGCATCAGAGCCATTCTTTAAGTTACAGAATATGCGTCAGGTTACCATCGCTGCTGTCAACGGTTTTGCACTTGGCGGTGGATGCGAGATCTCTATGAGCTGTGATATCCGTATCGCAAGCGAGAACGCAATTTTCGGACAGCCTGAGTGTGGTCTCGGAATTATCCCAGGATTCGGCGGAACACAGAAGCTTGCCCGTCTTGTTGGTATGGGACGTGCTAAGGAAATGATCTTCACATGCGATAATATCGATGCAAACGAAGCTTACCGTATCGGCCTTGTAAACAAGGTTGTAGCGAAGGAAGAACTTATGCCAACCGCTAAGGCTATGGCTGCCAAGATCATCTCTAAAGGAAGCTACGCAGTATCTGTTGCAAAGGCTGCAATCAACAACGGCTATGACATGGATATCAAGAACGCTGTTGAGATGGAAGCAAACCTGTTCGGTGTTGTAAATGATACACACGATAAGAAGGAAGGAATGGGCGCGTTCTTAGAGAAGAGAGCTGCTACATTAACTGATTTCTAAAATACATACAAGGTAACGTTAAGGCCGGTGTGAGCATTCGCATCGGTCTTTTTGTCAATAACCGGATAGGAATAGCTACTTAAAAAGAAGGAGCCTCCGCTTAGCGGAAACTCCTTCTTTTAAGCATATGAAAAATGGAAATTACTGCTTATCTGCAATGCCGAATGCCTGCTGGCGAATATACGGTACTGCGATCAGTGCCGGATAAAGCACTGCGGAGATGATCAGTCCGCCGACACCCTGAATAATGTTGGCAGGAATGCTTTCGAAAGCTCCGGCTCCATAGATGAAGAATTCGCATATGAAGTAGCCGCCTGCAACAAAAACGATATCGATCACACCGCCGAGAAGGACACCGGCGTAACGCATTTTGTTGGATTTACCGATCGCACGGTAAACAAGTCCGGTTGCCAGTGCAATCAGTCCTTTGATAACGAAAGTGATCGGAACATAAATAAAATATCCACCGATCAGGTCTGCCATACAGGAGCCAAGGCCGGCTGCAGCAAATCCGTACCATGGTCCTAAGACTACTCCGGAAAGGATGACAATGGCATCTCCGACATGGATGTATCCGCCTGTGCCGGGGGTTGGAATTTTCATGATCATTGTGGCAATACATGCCAAAGCCGCAAATAAAGCGGTTAAAATCAATTTTTTTAATTTTTCGTTTGTCATAACAAATCCTCTTTTCTTTTTTTTTATCAATATAGCGCATGCTTGGACTTTCGAAAAGAACCAAATTTGATAAAAATTACAAGACCAGATTTTTGGGTGGAGAGGCAGAAAAAAACGTGATACAATAAAAAGGCAGCGTTGAATGCGACATAAAGTATGCACAAAGGCAGCCATGAGGTCCAGTGTGCAGAGTAAGAAAGGAAATGGGATAATTTATGTGGGCATATGAAAGTGTATTTTATCAGATTTATCCATTAGGATTTTGCGGAGCTCCGTTTGAAAATGATGGAAGATTGGAGCATAGAATTAAGAAGGTGAATGATTGGATTCCTCATATTAAGAAGGTGGGAGCCAACGCCATCTATTTTTCCCCGGTGTTTGAATCGGACACACATGGGTATAATACAAGAGACTATACAAAGATTGATACAAGACTCGGGACGAATGAAGATTTTGCCGAAGTGTGTGACAATCTTCATAAGGAAGGAATCAAAGTTGTTTTAGACGGTGTGTTCAATCATGTCGGAAGAGGGTTCTGGGCTTTTCAGGATGTGCTTAAGAATCGCGAACAGTCACCGTATGTGAACTGGTTTGCGCGTATCGCTTTTGACGGTAATTCGAACTATAATGATGGATTATGGTATGAAGGCTGGGAAGGAAACTATGATCTGGTAAAACTGAATCTGCGCAATGAGGATGTGATCAATCATATTTTTGATGCCATCCGCGGCTGGGTAGAAGAATTTGATATTAACGGTCTGCGTCTGGATGTGGCTTATTGCTTGGATCATGATTTTATCCGAAGACTGCGTCGTTTCTGTGATGAATTAAAACCGGATTTCTTTTTACTGGGAGAGACCCTGCACGGTGACTACAATCAGATCATGAATGATGAGATGCTGCATTCCGTGACAAACTACGAGTGTTATAAGGGGCTTCACTCCAGCTTTAACAGTATGAATATGTTTGAAATCAATCATTCTCTGCTCCGTCAGTTTGGTCCGGAGAACTGGACGCTTTATAAGGGTAAGCATCTTCTGTCTTTTGTTGACAATCATGATGTAACCAGAGTGGCATCGATTCTGAATAATAAGAAGCATCTGCCTTTGATCTATGCACTTGCGTTTGGTATGCCGGGCATCCCATGCGTATATTACGGAAGTGAGTGGGGGGCGGAAGGACGCAAGGAGGACGGCGATCCGGCGCTTCGCGTGTCGTTTGACGAGCCGCAGTGGAATGAACTGACCGGTTTTATTGCAAAGTTGAGCGCTGCAAAGAAAGCCTCCAAAGCATTGCAGTACGGCAACTTTACGTCTACGGTACTGACCAACGGACAGTGTGTATTCCAGCGTGAGTGGGAAGGTGAGCGTGTCTATGTTGCAATCAATGCAACGGACCAGGATTTCTGGGCAGGATTTGATGCGGGGGTATCTCAGGCAACGGATCTGATCAGCGGCGAAACGGTAGAATTAAATGGCGGTTTAAACCTTCCGGCTTATTCGGCAAAGTTCCTGAGAGTGTAAATAGAGCTGCAACCATCCCAAAACGCTCTGCAGGGATACGTAGTTCGCGGAGATGCAGCTTATGCCGAGCATATCGCTCGTGTGTGAAAGTGTGCAACAAGCGCACATGTTAATTCATATAGAATGAAAGAAAGCAGAGAATAGATAGGAACGAAATGAATGATCGATGATTTTGATTTGATGCAGATAACAGAGCCTCTCCAAAACTGGTTCGATACACATGCGCGTGTCCTTCCGTGGCGCGATCAGCCAAGTGCTTATTATGTGTGGATTTCCGAGATTATGCTGCAACAGACGAGGGTAGAGGCGGTAAAGCCATATTTTGAGCGATTTATTACGGAGCTTCCGGATGTGAGGTCTTTGGCAGAATGTCCGGAGGACCGGTATCTGAAACTTTGGGAGGGGTTGGGATATTACAATCGGGTGCGGAACCTGAATGCAGCGGCGCAGCAGATTATGGATGAATACAGTGGGGTGATACCGGATTCCTATGAGGAACTGTTGAAACTCAAAGGAATCGGAGCGTATACCGCCGGTGCAATTACTTCGATTGCATATAATAAGCCGGTTCCGGCAGTAGACGGCAATGTGCTTCGCGTGATTTCCCGTGTTTGTGCAGATGATTCGGATATCATGAAGCAGTCTGTGCGCAGTCATATGCAGGAATGTTTACAGCAGCTGATGGAAATCCAACAAGGATTACTTATTCCAAGAAAATTCAATCAGGCTTTAATGGAACTCGGGGCGATGGTCTGTGTGCCGAACGGTGCACCGCATTGCGAAGAGTGTCCGTGGAATGCGTTTTGTGAAGCAAGATTGCAGGAGCGAATCGACGAACTTCCGGTCAAGAAGAAGAAAGCGGCCCGACGCATTGAAGAAAGGACGGTTTTCATTCTTCGGGATGGCGAGAAAGTCGCTCTTCACAAGCGTCCCGGAAAGGGGCTTCTGGCAGGACTGTATGAACTCCCGAATTGTGAACAGAAATTGAATCAACAGGAGGCCTTACAATATATTGAAGACCTTGGCTACAGACCGATTCGTATTGTACCGCTTGCCGAGGCAAAACATATTTTTTCACATGTAGAATGGCATATGAAGGGATATGCGGTATTGATCGAGGAACCCGGACGGGAATTTCCGGAAGAGGATAGTGCGAAAAGAGACGAGAGGCGTAAATGTAGACAGAAAGCAAATGAACTGCTTTTTGTAGAGGCGTCCGATGCGAGAGAACGTTATGCCGTGCCAAGCGCTTTTTCTGCTTATTGGAATGCAATCATAGAATCTTCCAATATGATATCATGAAGCAGGAACGGCGGTAACGTTTCATGTATGCAGTTGATGAAAATAACAAAACCCGGTGTCATCAGACACCGGGTTTTTTATGAAAAAGATTAGTATGAGAAAGAAAAATCTTCTATTTAAAGGGAGGACCTCGCGCCTTGTGAGGGTGCGAGGAAAATATGAAAAAGAAAAAGTTTATTTCTTATCTATGATGTTAGTATATCGACTAATTGTGAAATGGATGTGTGGAGACTGTCTCTTATACACATCTGACGCTGCCGACGATCTTACGCGT